>CACZYK010000034.1:12587-104500 GCA_902785295.1 uncultured Clostridium sp. | reverse complement strand
TATTTTTATTAACCTACTCTTTCTCATCAAATTTTTCAAATAATTCAAAAATTGTCTTTTCTTTTAATTCTTTTCTTAACATAGTAATTGCTAAATCATGAAATTTACTTTGATTTAATTTTGTTTTTTTAGATAAATCAGATATAAAATCAAAATTATCAGAACTAAGTGTTGAATTAATTCTTTTTCTATGAACTAAGCCCACATAAAACACCTCCTAAAGGTTTCAACGGAAACGTTGCTTATACTTGATTTTATCATATTCAACAAAGTTATACAACTTTTTTTAAATAGCCTATTTACAAGTTGCACAACCTTGTGTATAATATAAAACGCAAGTTACGCAACGTGATATCATGATATACAATTACTAGAGGTAGGTAGGCACTATGATAAAAGATTTCTTAAAATCATTAAATAATATGGATAAATTATTTTTATACTGGATTTAAATTTTGATATAAAAAATACTCCATTCTATGTATCAAGTTTTTATTACTTCACTTGTCTACCTAAAATGGAGCATAGTAATTCTTTAACATAAAAACTTCGTTACTACAATGATTATAACTACTATGGTAGTTAATTGTAATATCAACGTTTTTAAAAAGTAGATTAGTAATTAAAGCTATATAAATTAGAATCTAAAAAACAGGAAATTCATACAAAAATATTCTTAAAATAATGATTCTTTTAAAAAAGTAGTAATTTTATCTTTATATTTTCCTACAATTATACTGTCTTTACTGCCTTCTATAGTATTATCAACAAAATATTCATTTGTGTCCTTATACTTTGAAAGAGAATCTAACGGCCATCCTTCATGCCTTTTTGGTGAAGGTTTATCAACCATAATAAGAGAACTAAATTCAATTGCTAAATTTTTATCCATAAAAGATGTAATTTTACCCTTATTATAAACTGCAATTCCATCAAGATAATATGCAAATACTTTTCCACCAAGAGAAGATATAAGGCTTGAATAATAGTCAATCATTTCTTCATCATTAAGTCTTGGTTTTGACATTGGGGTTCTAATATTAAGCCCTGGTTGCCTAATATCATTTATATCAATTCCTTCAAAATACAAACCAGAATCATTACATATAACTACATCAAAAAATTTTCCATAAAATTGAGCTTTAATAATTGCATTTTCTTCAGGTGTCCTACCTGTTTCAGCTGGTTCATCAAAAATATTTAAATCTTTTAAAGTAAGAATTTCTATATCATAGCCACTTAATAAATCAGTAAATCTTTTTACTTTAGATGGATTTGTTGTTCCAATCAATACCTTCATTTTTCAATCCTCCATAACAAAATTAAAAATTTTATCCTATTAAATTAGAAGTTTATAAGTTCTTATTCATTTATTTGTTTTTTTCTCTATTATATCATTTTAAGCTTAACATATGAAATTTATATTAGTGTTTTTGAACTTACTATTCAATATATAAATTTGTCACATAATAAAGAATCTTATGCAAAATTTAATAATAAAATAAAAAATGAAGTTTTTATTTGACGAGATATAGAAAAATGTGTATAATATTAATCATCAATTACTATTTATAGAAAATATAACCTTATATGTAACTTATAATTAATATTTGGTCAAAAAAGTTAAAAATTTATGTGTAAAGGTTAAAATTAACGAGGATTAAAAACAAAAGGGAGATATTAGAATGAACGTTCAAGAAGAAATTAATTTTTTATGTTGGGTAAACAAGGTCACAAATAAAACAGGAGCTGTAAAGGTTGTAAGTGATAAAAAAGAATTTACTATTAAGAGTATAATAGACTTTTGCAATAATATGAAATTAGATATTCTAGATAACATTGGAGTAGAAAGCTTTAATGAAAGACAGTTAAATGCTGCAGAGGTAGTTATAAATAAAAATAGATATTCATTATATGCAAATTAATTTAAAGACCATTAACCTTGTAAGGTTGGTGGCTTTTTTAACATGTAGGGTTTGTTTTACAAGAAAAATATTTATTGTAAAACCAGAGAATGCAAAAAAACATAAAATCTGAGAAGAGTCCGCAAAACAGAATAACAAAAATGATGAAATTTAATAAAACAGGCAAATTGGAGGTAGCTTAAGTATGGCTAAAGGAACAACAAATGTAGGATTTGAAGAAAAATTGTGGACTGCAGCGGATAAATTAAGATCTAATATGGATGCTGCAGAATATAAGCATGTAGTTTTAGGTTTGATATTTTTGAAATATGTATCTGATTCCTTTGAAGAAAAATATAAGGAGCTAAAGGCTGAAGGGTATGGAGACGAAGAGGATAGAGATGAGTATATTGCAGATAATATTTTCTGGGTGCCAAAGGAAGCACGTTGGTCAAAAATAAAAGATAACGCTACAAGTGCAGATATTGGAAAAGTAATAGATGAAGCTATGGAAGCAATTGAAAGGGAAAATGATTCATTAAAAGGTGTTCTTACAAAAAATTATTCTCGTCCAGAATTAGATAAGACAAGATTAGGTGAACTAGTAACATTATTTACTAATATAGAAGTAGGCTCTACAGCAGCTCAAGAGAGAGATGTACTTGGACGTGTTTATGAATATTTTCTAAGTAAATTTGCATCAGCAGAAGGAAAGCTTGGTGGAGAATTCTATACACCATCTTGCATAGTTCGTACTCTTGTTGAAATGATAGAACCATTTGAAGGACAAATTTTTGATCCAGCCTGTGGTTCAGGAGGAATGTTTTGTCAATCAGCTAGATTTATAAAAGAACATCAAGGTAATGTAAGAGATATTTCTATTTTTGGACAAGAGAGCAATCCAACAACTTGGAAATTGGCTAAGATGAATCTTGCAATTAGAGGACTTGAAGCAAATCTTGGAAAACATAATGCTGATTCATTTCATGATGATCAACACAAAACATTAAAAGCAAATTACATATTAGCAAACCCACCATTTAATGTTTCAGATTGGGGTGGTGAAAGACTACAGGATGATGTTAGATGGGTATATGGTGTTCCGCCTGTTGGAAATGCAAACTTTGCATGGCTACAACATATGCTTCATCATTTAAATCCAGTTGGTGGTGTTGCAGGAACAGTTCTTGCAAATGGGTCATTAAGTTCAAATACATCTAATGAAGGAGTAATTCGTAAAAATATGATTAATGATGATGTAGTTGAATGTATTGTTTCAATGCCAGGTCAGTTGTTTTATTCAACAGGTATTCCAGTATCTCTTTGGATAATGAGAAAAGGAAAAACTGATGCTTCAAAAGGAAAAATTTTATTTATTGATGCACGTAATCTTGGACACATGATTGATAGAAAAGTTCGTGAACTTTCAGAAGAAGATATTCAAAAGATAGCTAAAACATATCAAAACTGGCGACAAGGGAAAGAATATGAGGATATTAAGGGATTTTGTAAAGAAGTTACATTAGATGAAGTATCTAAGCAAGATTATATATTAACACCAGGAAGATATGTTGGAATTCCTGAACAAGAAGAAGATAGTGAGCCTTTTGAAGAAAAAATGGCAAGACTTACAACAGAACTATATGATCTGTTTGAAGAGTCACATGCTTTAGAGGCTGAAATTTGCAAAAATTTAGAGGCAATTGGATATGGGAAAAAAGACAATTTGTAATTTGTTGGATTAAGAAGAAGGTGAATGAATGAAATATAAATTAGAAGAGGTTTGTAATCAAATATATAGTGGAGGTACTCCCTCTACTAGTCATAAAGAATATTGGAATGGTGACTTGCTCTGGCTTTCTTCTGGGGAAACTAGTCAACGTTTTATATATACAACTGATAAAAAAATAACAGAAGAAGGCGTTAAAAAATCTTCAACAAAATATGCAAAAGTTGACTCTATAGTTATGGCTTCTGCTGGACAAGGTCATACTAGAGGACAAGTTAGTTACCTAATGAATGATATGTATGTTAATCAGTCAATTTTAGTTTTTGCTCCTAAAAAAGAGATAATCAATCCTTTGTATTTGTATTACAATTTAGACAGTAGATATGATGAACTTAGACAAATATCTGATGGAACTAGTACGAGAGGTAGTCTGTCAGGAAGAATTGTTAAAAGTATAGAAATTGATGTGCCTTCACTTGAAATTCAGGAAATAATAGTAAATATTCTTTATGGGCTTGATAGAAAAATTGAAAATAATAATCACATAAATAGGAATTTGCTTGAGCAAGCTAAGGTGATTTTTGAGGATGAATTTCTTTGTTTTGATTGTATACCAGTAGGATGGAAATATGGAAACTTAATTGATATCGCAGATTATTTGAATGGTTTAGCTATGCAGAAGTTTAGACCTTTAGAAGGTGAAATTGGAATACCTGTTTTAAAGATAAAGGAATTACGACAGGGAAGGTGTGATACAAATAGTGAACTATGCTCACCCAATATTAAACCAGAATATATTATACATGATGGAGATGTAATCTTTTCATGGTCAGGTAGTTTACTAGTAGATTTTTGGTGCGGAGGAGAATGTGGCTTAAATCAGCATTTATTTAAGGTTACATCGAAGAAGTATGATAAATGGTTTTATTATGCGTGGACACTATATCACTTAGATAGATTTATTGCGGTTGCAGTTGATAAGGCAACTACTATGGGGCACATTAAAAGAGAAGAGTTAAGAAAGGCGAAAGTATTGATTCCATCAAAAACAGATTATGATCGAATTGGTGCTATACTAGGTCCAATTTACGACATGGTGATTTCAAATCGAATTGAAAATCGTAAATTTGTTGAATTAAGAGATTCGTTGCTTCCAAAACTCATGTCCGGTGAGCTTGACGTTAGCAAATTAGATATATAGTTAGTATATTAAATTTTTATTTGCCTTAAGTCTGCAAATATTAAATGAAAGGATGTGAATAGAGTGAGTATAAATGAAAATACATTAGAAAATGCGATAATAGCTGAGCTTCAGGCTAAAGGTTATGAATATGTTTATGGTCCAGAGATTGAACGAGATTATCATGAGGTTATTTTAGAAGAATGTTTTAGAACTTCAATGTTAAATATTAACCCTGGAATAACTCAAGAAATAATTTCAGAAGCATATAAATCTATTAAGAATTTAGGTCTTCTTAGATTAGAAGATTTGAATGCATCTTTTCATAAATATTTAGTAGAAGGTGTACCAATTCCTTATAAAAAAGATGGTGAAATCAGAACATTTACTGTTAAACTTATTGATTTTGATAATGCAGATGCAAATGATTTTAAGGTAATTAATCAATATACTATAATAGAATATAAGAATAAGCGTCCAGATATACTTGTGTTTATAAATGGAATTCCAATGGTGCTTTTTGAGCTTAAGAATATGGCTAATGACAATACAACTGTTGAACAAGCCTATATTCAAGTAAAGAATTATCAGTTAGATATTCCTAAATTGTTTAATTATAATGCTTTTAATGTAATTAGTGATGGTATTGATACAAGAATTGGAACAATTACTTCTGATTTTACTAGATACATGCCTTGGAAATCAGAAAATGGTGAAAAGCCTAAAGAGAATGCAAGTGACTTTTTTACAGTAATGCTTAATGGAATGTTTTCAAAGGAAAGATTACTAGATATTATTCGTAATTTTATTGTTTTTCAAGATATTCAAGGAAAAACAGTAAAGATTATTGCAGGATATCATCAATATTTTGCAGTTTGTAAGGCTGTTGAGAGAACTAAGGAAGCATTAAAAGAAAAAAGTCATAAGGTTGGTGTTGTTTGGCATACACAGGGAAGTGGTAAAAGTTTATCAATGGTATTTTATTCAGGAATTGTTGTAAGCAATTCAGAATTTGAGAACCCTACAATTGTTGTTCTTACAGATAGAAATGACCTAGACAACCAGTTGTTTGGTACTTTTTGTGCTAGCTCAAAATTATTACTTCGTCAGACACCAAAACAAGCTGAGAGCAGAGAAAATTTAAAAGAGCTTCTTAAGGTTAAAGCTGGGGGCATTATATTTACTACAATTCAGAAGTTTGAAGAAGGCGATGATGTAATAAATGAACGTTCAAATATAATATTTATGGCAGATGAAGCACATCGTTCACAATATGGACTTGAAGCAAATTTGGATAAAGCCACAGGTGAATGGAAATATGGTATGGCAAAGCATATGCGTGATGCACTTCCAAATGCTACATTCATTGGGTTTACTGGAACACCTATTGATATGAGAGATAAATCTACTACAGAGGTTTTTGGTGAATACATTGATATTTATGATATGACTCAGGCAGTAGATGATGGCGCAACAGTTCCTATTTATTATGAAAATCGTACTGCTAAACTTAAATTAAATGAGGATATCTTAAAGAAAATTGATGAAGAGTATGCTGCTCTTGTAGGTGAATCTACAGAAATTGAAATTGAGAAGTCTAAGGCAGACCTTACAAGTATAGAAGCTGTTGTTGGTTCTCCTGAAAGATTAAACATGTTAGCTGATGATATTATTGCTCACTATGAAGATCGTCAGTATGTTTTAACAGGTAAAGCAATGATTGTTTGTATGACTAGAAAAATTGCAATTAATTTATATAAGTTACTTATAAAAAAGCGTCCAGATTGGGAAAAGAAAGTAAAGGTTGTATTAACTGATAACAATAAAGATCCAGAAGAATGGCATAGTATAATTGGTAATAAGGCATATCGTGATGGATTAATGGTAGAATTTAAGAATATCGAAAGTGACTTTAAGATTGCAATAGTTGTTGATATGTGGCTTACAGGCTTTGATGTACCTTCATTAGCAACCATGTATATTGATAAGCCTATGAAAGGTCATACTTTGATGCAGGCTATTGCTCGTGTTAACAGAGTTTATAAAGAGAAAGAAGCAGGTCTTATTGTTGATTATATAGGAATGGCAGCAGAATTGAAAGCTGCATTAAAACAATATACAAAACGAGATCAAGATAAGGTGCCTAACCTTGAAGTTGCATATTCAGTTGCTATGGCTAAATTAGAAGTAATGCGTGATTTTTTCTATACATTTGATTATAAATCTTTTTTTGGGGATTCAGATACTCAAAGACTCAAAATTATTGCAGAAGGTGTTGATTTTGCATTGGGTTTTGAAGAAGAAGAAAAGAAAGAATTTATTATTGAAGCTACAGCACTTAGCCAAGCAGAGACTCTTTGTAGAAGTTTATTAGATGATAAAACTAAAAAAGAAATTGAGTATTTCAAGTGTGTAAAGGCTGGTTTATGTAAGATTGGTGGAAAAGGAAAAGTTACATCAAATGAAATTAATGCACGTATTGTGAAGATGCTTGACCAGGCAATTGAGCAAGATGGAGTTTTTAATATATTTGAACAAGCTGGAAAGAAAAATCCTGAAATTTCACTACTTTCAGATGAATATATGGCTCAAATAAGAAAAATGAAACATAAGAATATTGCTGTAGAACTTTTGCGAAACTTATTGGAAGATAATATTAAAGTATTTTCAAGTAAAGGTGTTGTTAAATCACAACTTTTTTCTGAAAAGATGAAAAATGTATTGATTAGATATAATAACAGAATGATTACTAACATAGAGGTAATAGAAGAATTACTTAATCTTTCAAAAGAAATTACAGCAGCATATAGGGCAGGAGATGACAAAGGATTGTCACAAGAAGAACTTGCTTTTTATGATGCACTTGTTGCAGACCCAGAAGTCCTTCGTAATATGGAAGATAAGATTCTTGTTGAAATGGCTCATGAGTTAACAGATCTTATTAGAAAAAGTAGAACTGTTGATTGGGATAAAAAGAAATCAGCTAGAGCATATATGCGTACACAAGTAAAACATTTACTTAGAAAATATAAATATCCACCAGAAAAAGCTAAGTCTGCTATAGATATTGTAATTAAACAGGCAGAGTTTATGAGTGCTAATATTATACCAGTATAGAAATATTTATAAAGGCAATTATACATAAATCTTTTAGTTCACCATCTAGAATATCTTAATTTGTTATGTTAGCAATATCTAATGGAAATCTTGATTTAAAAGATGAAAATGGAAAAACACTTAAAAAAATATTAGAAAAATAAAATAATTTTAAAAGTATTTTTTATTATGTAATGTTAGAATACAAATTTTAATTCAATTTATACTTAAGGGATTATAATAATGATAAGTAAAATTTATGGTATAATTAATTATATAAATTTGGATTTAAGGAGATACTTATGAATTAAGTAGGAATATGAATTTTAACAAAAAATTTTTCTGAAAAATATAAAAAACCACCTTTCTTTTGTAATGAAATTTCACAAAAGAAAGGTTAATTTTTATGATAAACAAGCAAGAATATATTATTACAAATTTGAAAAAACACTTTCTTTTATCCATTAAGTATCTAAACCATAAAATTTATGTATTAAGTCTTTTAAATTTAAGCTCTGTTTTAATATAGTGTTGATTTTATTGCATATTTAAAAAGGGACAAAGTTAACCCTATTTAAAAATTACTTTGTTGTAATTCTAGTAAAAAGATTTTTCTTATAGTTTTTTATTTTAGATATACCATATTTCTCACAACACATTCCTATAAGTACAAATAACAATCCTAAGCCAACAATTACTCCTTCAATAAAATCAGGCAATAAATTAAATCTAATTGAAAGTATCCAAATTCCATTTAAAAGTAATCCCCAACAAATATAATTATTCATTTTTTTCATAAACAACACCTCCATTTTTATTATATATATTATATACATATTTTATAATATTTTCTATAATTTTTTTGAGTTATATAAAAATTGTCTGTCTATTTTTAAATTCCTTAATCATAGTATAGTTATATGGTATATTACTTTGTACAATGAAATTCTTAGCTTTTATTATACCAGTATATAACAACTCTAAAATTAAATTACCTTGCCTATCAATGGATATGGCTACTTAAATGAACTTAATAGATTGTTTTTTTATTCTTGCTACAAGAAATTGATAGTGGAAAATATAATAAGAGCTATATTCAAAAAGGTATAGCTTTTGTTTTTGTGATTATTTTCAGAAAATTACAATAAATTAATTTTACATAACTAAGAGAATAATATATAATCATAGTAGTATTATTAATATAATTAGAGCTTTTTTAAGACAACAAGCAGTAAGAGATATAATATTAGTTTTTAATACAAGAAATATTTAGGAGCATTTAAATATATGAAAAGATTTAATACAACAGGTCTTTGTAACCCAGAAGAAGATTATATGGTAGACATAAGTGAAAAGCTAGAAAAAATAAAGTTATTAGTGGAGAATGAAAAATATTTTGTAATAAATAGACCTAGACAGTATGGAAAGACTACAACACTATTTTGCTTAAGAAAAGAATTATTAAAGAAATATTTGGTTATAAGTATAAGTTTTGAGGGAATTGGAGATATTATTTTTAATGATGAAAAATTGTTTTGTCAAACTTTTTTAAAAAATTGTGCTAGAGCCATAAGGTTTATTGATAGAGATAATAGTAGTAAGTTATTAAAATATTATAAGGAAGTTACAAATTTAGATGATTTAAGTGATTATATAAGTGAGTTTATTGAAGAATGTAATAAAGAAGTAATTCTTATAATAGATGAAGTGGATAAAAGTTCTAATAATCAATTGTTCTTGAATTTCCTAGGAGTACTTAGGAAAAAATATTTAAACAGAAAAGCTGGAGATGATGTTACATTTAAATCAGTAATTTTAGCTGGAGTTTATGATATAAAGAATTTAAAACTAAAATTAAGACCAAATGAAGAAAGAAAATATAACTCTCCATGGAATATAGCAGTTCCTTTTGATGTTGATATGAGTCTATCAAAAGAAGGAATAAATAATATGCTAGAGGATTATAAAAGAGATAGGGGTATAAACTTAGATACAGAAAAAGCTTCAGAATTTATATATTTTTATACAAATGGTTATCCTTTTTTAGTAAGTAGATTATGTCAAATAATAGATGAAGATTTAGGAGCTTCTTGGAATGAAGAAAATATGATAAGGTCAGTAAAGCTACTTCTTTTAGAAAGAAATACTTTATTTGATGATTTATTAAAGAACTTAGAAAATAATAAAGAGCTTCAAAATCTTATTGAGAATATAGTGCTTAATGGCAAAATTATAAGTTTTAATTTGAGTAATCCTTTAATAAATTTAGGAATAATATTAGGAATTTTAGCAGAAAAAGATAATAAAGTAATTGTTAGCAATAGAATATATGAACAATATATTTATGATTATTTATCATCTAAGATAGAAGTATCAGATAATGTAATGCAAAAATATAATTTTAAATCTGATTTTATTGAAGGTGATGGTCTTAATGTAGAAAAGATTCTTCTTAGGTTTCAACAGTTTATGAAGGAAGAATATTCTTTAAAGGATACTTACTAGTATTTAATTTCAATAAAAATAAAGAGTATAAAAAAGAAAAATTAAAGGTTGAAGGCAAAGAAATATTTGAAGTATTTGTCTAGTATGTATTAAGGAAATAGTTGAGGTTTATATCTGACTATATTTTAAATGGCAGGTGAAGTTATGTATATAGAAAGGGAAGTCTATAAAAGTTTAATAAACTGGAAAAATTCAGGGGAAGAGCCTTTGCTTGTAGAAGGGGCAAGGCAAGTAGGCAAGACTTATTTAGTAAAGAAATTTGCAGAAGATAATTTTAGCACTTATTTATATATAGATATGGCATCAAACTCAGGAGATAGGTTTTTAAGTTTATTAAATAAGCACAAGAGTAAAAATAGCAATAAAGAAATGCTTATAAGTGCCTTAACAGAGTTTTCATCACATTTTAAGGATGATTCTAGTACTTTAGTAATAATAGATGAAATTCAAGAATCTTATGAGGTGTATAATCTAATAAGAAGTTTTAACAGAGAGTGCAAGTGTAGGTTTATATTAACAGGTAGTTACTTAGGCAGGGTGTCTTTAGATAAAAAGATGTGGGTATCTGCAGGTGATTTAACTAAATTAGAAATAAAGCCATTAACTTTTAGAGAGTTTTTAAAAGCAGTAAATTCAGAAGTTGTATCTTTATTTGATACAATAGATTTATATGGAAGTTCACCAAAAGAGGAGTATGAGCTTCTAAAGCAGTACTACAATATATATCTAAGAGTAGGTGGATATCCTAAAGCAGTATTAAAGTTTTTAAAAAATGGAGATATTACAGAGGTTTATAAATATCATGAAGAATTATTAGAAACTTTTGCATTTGAGTCAACAAAATACTTAGGTAGTCCACTTTTTAAAACTTTAATTATGAAGTCTTTTAGCACTTTTACTTATATGTTACTAAATGAAAAGAAAGGTTTAAAACATAATAACTTTGCAGAGCAGGTAAATAAGTTAGAAAAAAATATTAGCTATAATTTAGGTGGCTTAAATTTAAGCAAGGAACAATATAGTAAACTTCTTTTTTGGTTAATAGAGAGTCATTGTCTTAGTACATGTGATAAGGTAGTTGAGTGTGACTTAGGTAATATAATAGGAAATCAAAGATATTACTTCTATGACTTAGGGGTATTTAGTTTCATGCTTTATAAGTTAAAGATAGATGATAGTGCTTCAATAGGTGCTTTAAATGAGAATTATGTTAATAATGTACTTAGGGATAAGGAATTTCAACCTGCCTTTACCACATTTGCTAATAATGAAATAGATTTTATAGTTAAAGATTTTGAGTCTATCTATGGAATAGAAGTAAAAAGTGGCAAGAATTCAGGCATAAGTGTTGAAAAAGCATATAAGAAAGGTCTTATTGATAAAATACTATATTTAAAGGGAGATACTTATGGTGGAGTTGATGGCAATAAATTAACAATACCAATATATTTATTTGAACGTTTTGAGTTTAAAGTAGATAGAGATTATTTTTCAAAGGATACATTAAAGAAATTAATAAAGTTTAATATCTAAACTGAAAGAAAAATATTTTTAGAAAAGGATGATATTTATGAGTAAAAACAAATCATTAAATAATATTCTTGTTAACATAGGAATTATCATTTTGTTAATTATATTAATTGTTATAATATTTTTTTCATTGTTTACATGGCAAAAAACAAAAGATTTATTATATATTGCAATTGGAGTTATGAGTGTATTAGGAATTTTATTTAATATATATCTTTTATCAAAAGAAAAGTTCAAAAAAGAGAAGTGATTTTTATAAAATTGAAAATTTAAAATAAAAGTAACATATTTGTTATTAGAAAGATTAATCAATAAATAATATTTACAAGGATATAAATATATGATATATTAATTATAGACAGATTGTCGGTCAAAGGTGTAAAAAAATAAAAAGATTACATCTTTTTATTTTTAAATAATTACAGACAGACTGACGGTCAGAAAGGGGAGGAGTGTTATGGATTCAATTAAACAATCTGAAAAAAGTAACTTTAGAAAATTTATTTTATTGTGGTTAGGTGAATTAATTTCTACTATTGGAGGTGGATTAACAAGTTTTGGTCTAGGAGTTTATGTGTTTTCTCAGACAGGAAGTGCTGGGAATATGGCACTTATAACTTTGATAGGATTTCTTCCAACAGTAATCCTTAGTGTACCAGCTGGTGTTCTTGCAGATAGATATGATAGAAGAATTCTTATGATGATAGGTGATGGATGTTCGGCTCTTGGAATAATATATATTTTAATTTGTATGATACAAGGAAAAGCATCACTATTAAATATTTGTATTGGTGTATTTATTAGCTCAGTATTTTCATCTTTACTTGAACCATCATATAGAGCTACAATAACAGATCTTTTAACTAAAGAAGAATTTTCAAAAGCAAGTGGATTAGTAAGCTTAGCAGGAAGTGCAAGATATTTAGTAGCACCAGTAATTGCAGGGTTATTGTTAAGTGTTAGTGATGTAAAGCTACTATTAATAATAGATATTGGTACTTTTATAATAACAGTTATATCTACTGCTATGGTGAAACGTGGAATAAAAACCAAGAAAATTGAATCTCAAAAATCCTTTATTGAAAGCTTAAAAGAAGGATGGAATGTTATTTATTCAAACAAAGGTGTATTTTTATTAATCTTAGTATCTTCTATTATGACTTTATTTTTGGGAACATTTCAGATACTTGCAGAACCATTAATTCTTGCTTTTACAGATTCAAAAACATTAGGAATTAGTGAGACTATATGTGCTTGTGGTATGTTAGTAACAAGTTTGATTCTTGGAATAAAAGGAATAAAAAAGAATTATGTAAGAGGGCTAAGTATTTCGCTTATATTTGCAAGTTTATTTATATTTTGTTTTGGCATTAAAGAAAATATATATTTATTATGTATTTCTGGTTTTGGCTTTTTTGCTATGCTACCTATTGCAAATAGCTGTCTTGATTATTTAGTTAGAACTAATATCCCAGAGAAGTTACAAGGAAGAGCATGGGGATTTATTGGATTCTTATCACAAGTTGGATATGTATTAGCTTATGGATTATCAGGATTTTTGGCAGATTTAATTGGAAATGAATTAAATGTAGGAGTAGGTAGGGGCTCAGCTATTGTAATACAGATTTCTGGTGCATTATTAATAGTTATTGCTATTATTATAGGGCGTATAAAAAGTATTCATAAGTTAGAAAAAGCTAATTAGAGAGGAGTTTTGATGATATGGCAAAAAATATATTCCAAAGAATGACGTTTAATGTATGGAAAAAGGATAAGTTTGGAGCTGTTAGTTTTTCTGCTTTCGTGGCAATATCAGTAATGCTTTTTCACTAACAGTATTATTATTTAGCAATTTATTAGGTGCTATTGATAATTTAATGGATATAGCCAAGACACCAGATTATCTTCAAATGTATAATGGTGTAATAAATGAGAAAAAACTAGAGGAATTTGCATCAAAAAGAACTGATATAGAAAATTGGCAGATATGTAGCTTTTTAAATTTGGAAAATAGCACATTATTACTTGGAGGAAAGTCATTTCAAGATAACACTCAAGATAATGGGCTATGTGTACAGGGAAAAGGTTTTGATTTATTACTTGATTTAAATAATGAAATGCCAAAGCTACAAGAAGGAGAAGTTTATGTTCCTGTTTGTTATGAAAGTGAATATGATTTAAAAATTGGAGACTTTATGCAAATTGGTAATGAAAGACTTATTATTGCAGGGTTTATTAGAGATTCTCAAATGAATTCTATGATGGCATCTTCTAAAAGATTTCTTGTATGTAAAAATGATTATGATAGACTAAAGAAACTAGGCTCAGAAGAATATTTAATTGAATATTTATTAAAAGATGATGCAGATATTACAAAGTTTCAATCAGAATATGAGAATTCTGAAATGCCAAGTAATGGTTTAGCAATTACAAAACCACTAATTAAACTTATGAATGTTTTATCTGATGGAATTATGATAATGATTATATTATTAATAAGTGTATTAGTTTTAATAATATCTTTAATATGTATTAGGTTTATGCTTCTTACAAGGCTTGAAGGAGAGAAAAAGGAATTAGGAATATTAAAGGCTATTGGTATTTCAAAAATAGATATTAGAAAAATGTTTATGAAAAGGTATCTAATATTAATAATTTGTGGTGCAATAATTGGATTAAGTATTTCTTTCTTAATGTATCAGCCTTTATCAAAACAAATGCAAAGCTTATATGGAGTATCAGAACACAAAATGGCTTCAATATTATTTTCTATAATAGGAACAGTAATATTATCTTTAGTTATTATGTTATTTGTAAAAAGACTATTATCTAAAATTAATAAGATGACAGCACTAGAAGGCTTAAATGGAATAGAAAAAGGAAAAAATAAATCTGATAATAAAAAAATATGTATTTCTTTTGTAATTGCAATAGGAGTATTTTTGATGCTAATACCAGCAAATTTATATAGTACGCTATCATCTCCAAGATTTGTTACATATATGGGTATTGGAGATGGAAAATATCGTATCGACATTAGGACAAATAATAATCTTAAGGATAAGATTGAGGACATTACAAATCGTTTAGATAAGGATAATGATGTGGATAAGTATTCCTTGTATCAGACTATATCACTTCCTGTAATTTGTGATAAAGGTGAAAACATAAAGATACTAGTTGAAATGGGAGAGCATACAAATTTTCCAGTTACTTATAGTATAGGGGAAGCACCAAAGAAAAAAGGTGAAATAGCACTTTCTTATCTCTTAGCTCAAGAATTAGAGGTTACTTCTGGAGATAGCCTTACCCTTCAAGTTAATGAAACTCCTGAAAAATATTTAATAACTGGTATTTATTCTGATATTACTAATGGTGGAAAAACAGCAAAGATGTATGAAAAAGATATTGCTTCTGATATGGATGTAATGTGGAGTATTGCTTATGCTACCTTAAAAGAAGGGGTAGATGGTAAAACGTGGCTAGGAAAATATGAAGAAGAAGGTGTAAAAGCTGTAGATATTAACTCTTATGTAGAAGGAACTTATGGACAAACAGTATCTAAGATAAAGATGGTTTCAATATTAATAAAGGTCATTATAGCAGTGGTTATGATACTTGTGATTTCTCTATTTTTACGTTTGTTAATTGAGAGAAACAGGCATAAAATTTCAATTAAAAAAGCTATAGGATTTACTACAAAGAATATAAAGATGCAATATGCAGTGGAATGTATAAAATATTGTTTAATAGGAGTTTTTTTAGGAGTGCTATTAGGCAATATTGCTGGTGAGAAAATATGTGCTATAGCACTAAAATCTTTTGGAGCTGATGGATTTAAATTTATTATTAATCCTATTGAATTAGCTATATTTATTCCAATAATAACAATATTTGCATCTATATTGGCTATTGGAATTGGTATTAAATCAATTAAAAATATAAGTGCTGTTGAATGTTGTAGAGAAAGGGGATAATATAATATGAAAGAATTAATTAAAACAATTAATTTAAAAAGATTAAATATTTTGCAAGGTATAGATTTTTCAATGAGTGAAGGAGAGATGGTAGCTATTATGGGACCTTCTGGTTCTGGAAAATCTACATTTCTATATCAGGTATCTGGAATGGATAGAGCAGATTATGGGCATATATTTTTTGAGGGTGAGGATATAACTAATAATTCTGAGGATGAAAATGCTAAATTACGTCTTAATAAGATAGGATTTGTGTTTCAACAGATGAATATGTTATCTAATTTAAATATTATTGATAATATTATTTTGCCAGCTATACAAAGTGAAAAGGTAAAAAAGAAAAATAAGAAAAGCGAAGAGGAGCTTAAAGAAAAGGCAAAAACTTTAATGGATAAAACAGGGATTTATAATTTGAGAGATAGAAAAATTTCAGAGGTTTCAGGAGGACAACTTCAGAGAGCGTGTATTTGTAGAGCTCTTATGAATAATCCAAAGATGGTTTTAGCAGATGAACCAACAGGTGCTCTTAATAAATCAGCATCACAAGAAATTATGAAGGAGTTTATTAGACTAAATAAAGATGGTATGAGCATACTTATGGTTACCCATGATAGCAAGGTAGCTAGTATTTGTGAGCGTGTTTTATATATGGTAGATGGAAAAATCACAGGAGAATGCATACTAGGAAAATATACTGAAAGTGAAAAACAAAAAAGAGAAGTAAAATTGCAAAAATGGTTAGAGGAAAAGAAGTGGTAGATATGGCTTAGAAAAATATAATGATTTACAGATAAATGGTACTATGATATATTTTATCTAACTAAATTTGGATACAAAAATTTTTATAAGGAAGCGATTATATGAGAGTAGTAAAGGATGCGAAAGAGCGTAAAAATGAAATATTAGATGTAGCAGAAAGACTGTTTTGTACAAAGGGATTTGATAATACAAGTACTAATGATATCTTGAAGGAAATTGGTATTGCACGAGGTACATTATATTATCATTTTAAATCAAAAGAAGAAATTCTAGATGCTATGATTGAACGCCTTTCTAATGAAATTACATCAAAAGCAACAACTATTGCATTAGATGAATCAATACCAGTACTTAAAAGGCTTACAAATACTATTCTTTCATTAAATTTAGATAATGATATGGGACATATGATAATGGAGCAAGTGCATCGTCCTCAAAATGCATTGTTGCATCAAAAGATGGAAGAAAGTCTTTTAGCTAAGGTTAACCCATTAATTACCAAGATAATTAAAGATGGAATTAATGAAGGAATATTTAAAACAAAATATCCAGAAGAAGCAGTAGAGATGCTTATGATATATTCAAATATTGTATTTGATGGAGCTAAAGAATATGATAAAGAAAATAAAGAAAAAAAGGTTGCTGGGTTTATTTTTAATACAGAACGTATCTTAGGAATGGAAGAAGGAAGTTTATTAGAAACCATGATTCCAATGTTTTCTAAATAAAAAAAATAATTAAATAGAAGGAACATATTTAATTAAATAGAATTAATATAAATAGAAAGGAGTGATTTAGTTATGGATAAAGAAACTAAAGAAATAATTTTATGGTTTATGAAAAGAATAGACAAATTAGAAAAAGAAAACAAGAAGTTAAAACAAAAATTAAATCAAGAAGAGCAAGAAATTTTTGAAGAAGAAAGCTTTAAAGAAGATGATATTAAATTTAATAAAGAAGCAATAGGTGATGATATAGAGGAAATCTTTAAAACTGCTTTTAAGTTTTTTAATTGTAAAGAGTAATTAAGCTACATGCAATATAGTTTATAAAGCTAGAAATATAAAGTACCTATAAAAAATATAGGTGCTTTATGTTTTTAAAGTAAAGTTATGAGGTGATTTTTTTGAGACCAAGAACTTATTCAAAGCGTGAATTTGTAGATATTTTAATAAAAAATGGCTATTATTTAAAGCGGAAAGGAAAAGGGGACCATCTTATTTATACCAATGGAGAAGATACAATTACAATAACTCCTAAGTTAAATAAGATGATAGCATTACGACTTATAAAGGAACATAATTTAGAAGTTTATTAAAAAATATAGTTGACAATAATACAATCATAGTTAATAATTAGAGAAAGGAGGGGATTTTGTGGTAAAAGAAAAGAACTTAATACTTTGTGTTATATTATGTTTTATTACCTGTGGAATATATCCTATATATTGGTTCATATGTCTTACTGATGATTTTAATGAATTACTAGGAAGACCAGGAACTTCAGGAATTATGGCATTTTTATTAACACTTATAACTTGCGGTATATATGGCTTTTATTGGTCATATAAACAGGGAGAAAAAATTGATGAAATAAAAACTGGAAGAGGAGTTCCTTCAAGTAATAGTGGAGTTTTGTATTTAATTTTAGCATTATTAAGTGCTGGAATAATTCCATATATTTTAATGCAAAACGAAATTAATAAATTAGTTTAAAAATATGAAAGATAGAGCATTTAAGATAATTAGAAAAATATTAATACTTTTAGCAAGTGGAATAATATATGGAATTTTTATAATTAAAACAGGACTTAAAATACCATGCCTTTTTAGAACTTTAACAGGTTTTAAATGTCCAGGTTGTGGAGTAACTTCTATGTGTTTAGCTTTAATGAATCTTGATTTTCATAAAGCATTTATTAGTAATAAAATGTTATTTATTCTTATACCAGCTTTGTTATTTGTATTTGTTAAGTATATTTTTGTATATATAAAAACAGGAGAAAAAAATCTTGATAAGTTACAAAGTAGTATACTTAATATATCTTTAGTTATGCTTATAGTATTTGGAATTATAAGAAATTTATTATAAAGAAAAGGGGCATTTTTTGTAAAAGATGCTCCTTTAAACATATATAAATAATATCTAAAAGTTTATTTAAATTATACAAAAAGGATAATCCAACAATAAATAATATATTAATATGCGAAAAAATATTATTAAAAATAAACTTCATTAAATATAAAATTTTTCTCTTATCATTTCAAATTTCTTTCCTACAATTACATATCATTAATAATTTAAGTTTCCAATACAATTAATAGAATTGAAAATTTCTGAGTGAGTTATAATTTTTTTTTAGCAATAAAAAAGGTTATTACTTACAATTAATGTTAATATATGGTAAAATATATTAATAACAATCTAAGTAGGTGATTTTAAATGAGTAAAAATATAGATGAAATAACTACTTTGAAAGAATTGAGCGAGTATTATTATCTTATTCCAAAAGATATTAAGATGTCAGAAGAAGAGTTTTTGTTTTTGGATTTTAATAATGTGTTAGATACTAATAATGGTTTCCTAGATAAAAATCAAATTTCAAGTATTAATTTAGTGAAGAGGGGAAAAAGAAAAAAAATTTTAAGTGAGAAATTTATTAAAGAAATACAGGAGTCTAATTTAAGTAGTAGAAAACTAGGAAGTAAATATGGTGTAAGTCATAATGTGATTTTAAAAGTTAAAAATGGGAAATATTAAAAAGGGGCATTGTTTTTAAGTCGAAAATATATGAATTTGTTGATTATAAATAATAATGAATCAGATAATATATTAATATGCGAAAAAATATTTTTTATATCAGAGTAGATAGCTGATTTTCTTCACTATCTAAAGCAGTAAGCATTATTATTGGTACATTACTTTCTTTTCTTATTATTTCACATAAAACATATCCATCAATTTTAGGAAGCATTATGTCTAAAATAATAAGGTTATAATTAAAAGATTTAAATTTTTCTAAAGCTTCTAAACCATCTTCAGCAGTTACTACATCATAGCCTGCCTGAGTTAAAAATTCTTTTAGTAATTCTCTTATATCATATTCATCTTCAACAACTAAAATAGTATCCTTCATTTTAATCTCCTTTGCAGTTTAATGCTTATATTATACATCTTATTCCATATTATCTACAACATAGGTGTTTTTTATTGAAAGAAAATTTAACTATCAATATAATAACATTATAAGGTACCTTGAAAGGAGAGTAAAAATGAAGATTCACATTAATGAAAATCCTTTACTAAGTGAAACAGAAGTTACAATTAATTGTCAAGAAACAGATGAAAGTATATTAAAAATTGTATCTTTGCTTAAGGTTTTTGATAAGAAAGTTACTGGCATAAAAGATGGAGAAATGTTTATATTAGATGCACAAAAGATATTATATATAGATACTGTAGATAAAAAAACTTTCTTTTATACAAATAAAGAGGTGTATGAAACACCATTAAAATTATATGAGCTTGAAGAAAAGCTTATTGGAAGTGATTTTTTTAGAGCTTCAAAATCAACAATAATAAATTTTAGGCAAATAAAGTCTTTAAGACCTGAATTTGGAGGAAAAATGCTAGTCACTATGAATAATGATGAAAGATTATATGTTTCAAGACAATATGTTCATACAATAAAAGAAAAATTAGGTCTTATTTAAGGAGGAATACGTTATGAAAAATATTACAAAAAGTATAGTACCAGTAAGCATTATGTTTACAAGTTCTATGATTATATTTATGATTATTTCTTTATTATTTAAAAATGAATCCATAGAAATTACAACTATATTATCTATATTATTGTTTTCTATATTAGGCTCATTAATTCAGTGTATAGCTTTTACTAATTTTTTAATAAAAAAAGCTAGTTATAGTACAAGGCTTATAATATTTATCATTCCATTTTTAGCTGTATTAAGCATATGTGCAATTTGTTTTAATTGGTTTCCTAAAGATAATATTGGTTCATGGGTAACATTTATTATTATATTTATAGCAATTTTTATAATTATGACAATAGGATTTGAAATTTATTTTAGAATAGCTGGGAAAAAGTATGATGGATTATTAGGTCAGTATAAAAAAGAAAAGGAAAAGAAATAATAATTTATTTAAGGAGCATTGAAAAACTTTTAAGCTTTAAAAGTTAGTAATATCAATACTTTGAAGGATATAAAGTGGCAAAAGTGTTACCACGAAGTGGGTGTGGCGTAGCCACTTTTTTATTTTATGTAGTAATTAATATGGTATAATTATGTATATCTAATGTTTTAGATTATTTTGATGAAGATATAATGGAGAGGAGAAGAATTTACATGATAGATTTTAATATGGCCAAAAAGGCATTTAAGGATTATTTAGCTTTTTTCGATGTAAATGACCCTAAAATAAGGTTAAAGATAGAACATACTTATAAAGTAGTTGATGCATGTGAATATATTGCCAAAGACTTAAAACTTAGTAAAGAAGACACTAATCTTGCAAAGCTTATAGGGCTTTTACATGATATAGGGCGTTTTAAGCAACTTAAAATTTTTAATAGCTTTAATGATAATAGCACAATAGACCATGCAGAGTATGGGGCAGATATTTTATTTAAGGATAATCTTATAAGAAATTTCCTGCAAGAAAAAACTTATGATAATATAATAGAGAAAGCTATAAGAAACCATAATAAATATAAGATAGAAGAAAACTTGCCAGAAAGAGAATTATTATTTTCAAAGATAATAAGAGATGGAGATAAAATGGATAACTTTAGGGTTAAAGAAACTGAAAAAATTGATACTCTTTTTGATATAAGTGAAGAAGAATTTGAGCTAGAGAGTATAAGTGATAATATTTATGATGATTTTATTAATCATAGAATGATATTAAGAGCAGATAGAAAAACTCATATGGATATGTGGATATCTTATATTGCTTTTATATTTGATTTTAATTTTTCTTCTGGGTTAAAATTTTTAAAGGATAATAATTACATAAATATAGTAATTGATAGAATAGATTATAAAAATCCAGATACAAAGGAAAAGATGGAAGATATAAAGAAAGTAGCTAATGATTATATCAATAGCAAATTACACTAAAAAGATAATAGCTTGTGATAAAAGCCTAAAGTTTTACATATATTTTAAAATGGTATAACTTAATTGTAATACTTGAATAGCCTAAGCAGTTAGAATGTATCTTTTTGAGGAAAACATTTATGACCAAGAGTTTATAAAAATTGAGATATTAAATTATCTTATCTCAATTTTTTTTACTTTACATAATAATCATAATAAATATTATGTAAAGTAAAAAGTAGAAAATTATTAAACTTAAGTTTTATTATTATCTTAGCAATTTATCTATAATTCATTAAATTGTATAATTTCTTGATAGTAATAATTTCTGCATAAAGTTTAAATCCTCTTCATAGTATAAAACAGATTAAACATTAGAGGAGGAAAGAATGAATGGTTTATTAAGAAAAATAAATGAAGCCTTTACAAGAAATAAACTTTACTATTTATTTATTCTATTATTTTTCTGTGTAGGAATTGTTCTTGGAGTATATACAATAAAATATATGAATGAAGGAGATAAAACTGATTTATCTAATTATTTTACTTCTTATATAAATAGTTTATTAAAAAATAACACTAATTATGGAGGGCTGTTTTTTAATGTATTAAAAAAAAATCTTCTTCTTATAATTCCTATATTTTTAATGAGCTTTTTATTTTTTGGTGCTCCAATAATTTTAATATTAGATTTAATAAAGGGTTTTAGCATAGGATATACATTTGCTTTTTTAATAACTACCTATAGCAATTCAGGGATTGGTGTTGCCTTTGTTTCTATTATCCCTCAAAATTTAATTTATATTCCTGCATTTATAATTTTAAGTATTATTTCATTGTCTTTTTCAATAGAAAATTTTAAAAGTAGATTTTTAAAAAAGTCTTGGAATATTAGATTTAATCCTAAAAGTGATATCGTCTTTTTGTTATTACTATTTATTCTTTTTGGGATAGGTGCTGTTATAGAGACTTATATTTCACCAAATTTAATAAGGCTTGTAATAACTAAGTTTTATCAGTAAAAAACTAAAGGAAGGGAAATTTCTAAACTGATTTCTTTTATTAAGCTTAATAAATTATTATAGTTTAGCAAGTGATGTAATTTCCTAATAGTATAAAAAGTAAATAATAAGTAGGAGAGGTATATGAAAGAAATTTTAGACAGTTATAAAAATTATTTATTAGAAAGCGAAAAAAGCAAAAATACAGTTTATGCTTATATAACAGATGTAAATTTATTTATTAAATTTGTTGAAAAAAATAAACTTAACTTATATAGTGAAGATAACCTAGCTGTAATGTCTTATATTCAGCACTTGTTAGATGAAGGAAAATCTGAGCGTTCAATTAATAGAATAGTAATAAGTATTAGGAGTTTTTATAGTTTTTTAAAGTCTAATGAACTTATAAAAGATATTCCTAAAATATCATTTAAGGGTAGCAAGACTTCTAAAAAGCTTCCTCAGATACTTACTATTGAAGAAGTAGACAAAATAATAAGAACAGTAGATAAAAATGGTCCTAAAGGAATAAGAGATTGTGCACTTTTAGAAATGATGTATGCAACAGGAATGAAGGTATCTGAACTTATAACTATTAAAGTAAGTGATGTAAATCTTGATTTATCTTTTGTTAGATGTGTTGATAATAAAAATTATGAAAGGCTTATACCAATTGGAAGAAGTGCTCTTAATGCAACTAAAGAATATTTAAATATAAGAAGTACCATAGCTGAAGCAGGAGTTGAAAATTTATTTGTTAATTTAAATGGTAAAAAGCTTACAAGACAAGGCATATGGAGAATTGTAAAGGAGTATTCTCAAAAAGCAAATGTTAGTGTTGATGTAAATTTAAATACATTTAGACATTCTTTTGCTGTTCATATGCTTCAAAATGGTGCTAATGTAAGGGCTGTTCAAAAACTTCTTGGAAATCAGGTTTTAACTTACATGGACACCTATTATGAAATTATGAATAATGATAAAATTAATTTGATATATAGAAATACTCATCCAAGGGCATAATAACATTAAGCTAAAGATGAAGGAGGAAATTTTATGAAGAGAGTAATTTTAATTGTTTTAGATAGTGTAGGAATTGGAGAACTTCCAGATGCAAAAGCTTTTAATGATAAGGGAAGTCATACTTTAGATAATACCTTTAAGGCTTGCAATGGCTTAAATTTACCTAATTTAAAGAAATTAGGACTTGGTAATATTGAAGGAGTAAATTCTCTTGGAAAAGAAAAATGTGTTAAAGGTTCTTTTGGAAAAGCAATGGAGAAATCTATGGGTAAAGACACAATAACAGGACATTGGGAAATTTCTGGGGTGATAACAAAAACTCCTTTAAAAACATATCCTAATGGTTTTCCTAAAGAGATAATTGAAGAATTTAAAGAAAAAGCTAATGTAGAAGGTGTTCTTGGAAATAAGGTAGCTTCAGGAACTGAAATAATAAAAGAACTGGGAGAGGAGCATATAAAAACAAAGTATCCTATAATTTATACCTCTGCAGATAGTGTTTTTCAAATAGCAGCTCATGAAGAGGTTATTCCTTTAGATAGACTTTATGATATGTGTAAAAAAGCTCGTGAATTTTTAGTTGGAGATAAAATGATTGGAAGGGTTATTGCAAGACCTTTTATAGGAAAAGAGGGTAACTTTACAAGAACCTCTAACAGACATGATTACGCACTAGACCCATTTAGTAAAACAATGCTTGATTATATTAAAGAAAATAATATGGAAGTAAAGTCTGTAGGAAAAATTAAAGATATCTTTAATTCAAAGGGAATAACAGAAGGTGTATCAACAAAAAATAACATGGATGGAGTTGATAAGACCTTAAAGTTTATGAAAGAGGACTTTAGTGGTTTAATTTTTACAAATCTTGTAGAATTTGATATGAATTTTGGTCATAGAAATGATGCTAAAGGCTATGGAAAAGCTTTAGAGGATTTTGATAATAGAATGGAAGAGATATTTAATGCCATGAAAGAAGAGGATATTCTTATAATAACAGCAGACCATGGCTGTGACCCTACAACTTCAGGAACAGACCATTCGAGAGAATACATACCTATTCTTGTTTATGGAGAAAATATTAAAGAAAATATAGATATAGGAGTACAATCATCCTTTTCTAATATAGGAAAGAGTATTTTAGATTATCTTTCAATAAAAAATACTTTACCAGGAGAAAGTTTTTTAAAAGAAGTGCTAAAGGAGGAATAATTTATGAGAATGTACGATATAATTATGAATAAAAGAAATGGAAAAGAATTATCAAAGGAAGAAATAGATTATTTTGTTAATGGCTTTACTAAAGGTGAAATTCCAGATTATCAAGCATCTGCTCTTTTAATGGCAATATATTTTAATAAAATGAATAAAAGAGAAACTACTGACCTTACTTTAGCTATGGCAAACTCTGGAGATATATTATCCTTAGATAAAATAGAAGGAATAAAGGTTGATAAACATTCAACAGGAGGAGTAGGAGATAAAACAACTATACTTCTTGCACCACTTGTTGCTTCTTGTGGAATTCCAGTGGCTAAGATGTCTGGAAGAGGGCTTGGTCATACTGGTGGAACAATTGATAAATTAGAATCTTTTAAAGGATTTTCAGTTAACCTTCCTGAAGAAAAATTTATTGATAATGTAAATAAACATAAAATAGCTTTAGTTGCCCAAACAGGGCATTTAGCACCAGCAGATAAAAAGATTTATGCTTTAAGAGATGTTACTGCCACAGTAGATAATATGTCTTTAATAGCTTCAAGCATAATGAGTAAAAAAATTGCCTCTGGGGCTGATGCCATAGTTCTTGATGTTAAGGTGGGAGAAGGAGCTTTTATGAAAACTCCTAGGGAGGCAAGAGCTTTGGCTCAAGAAATGGTTGATATAGGCAATAATGTAGGAAGGCAAACTATTGCAATTATATCAGATATGGATCAGCCCCTAGGCTATGCCATAGGCAATTCTTTAGAAGTTATTGAGGCTATTAACACATTAAAAGGAAATGGTCCTAAAGACCTTTTAGAATTAACTTTAAATCTTGGAAGTTATATGCTTATTTTAGGTAAAAAAGCCTCTTCATTTGAAGAAGGATATAACATGCTTTTAGAAAACATAAAAAATGGAAAGGCACTAGAAAAGCTTAAGGAATTTGTAAAAGCACAAGGTGGAGATGAAAAATATATTGATAATACAGATTGTTTTGAAAAAGCTTCTTTTATACTAGAAGTTAAGGCTGAAAAGTCTGGAATAATATCAAAAATCCATGCAGAAGAGATTGGACTTATAGCAATGGAACTTGGTGCAGGAAGAGTTACTAAAGAAAGTAAAATAGATTTATCAGTAGGAATTGTACTTAATAAAAAACGTGGAGATAAGGTAAATAAAGGAGAAATTTTAGCTTATATTCATGCAAATGATATGAAAAAAGGAGAAAAGGCTTCAAAAAAATTAATTAATGCTATTGAAATTCAAGACTCCTTTAAAGATGATATTCCATTAATATATGAAGTCATAAAATAAATTAAAACTTAAATCATAGCAGAATAAATGTATTGTTTTACCATAAAGTTATTTAGGTAAAATAATATATTTATTCTGCTTTTAATTATTTTAATATACTATAACATAATTTTTTAGCATTTGGAAATACTATAATTGAAAGGAGAAAGATAATTTGTTAATGTTATATAAGTTCCAAGAACTAAGGTTAAAGATTAAAAATATTAGAGAAAGGAGGAGCTACTTAGATGTAAAAAGACTTACAAAATAGTACAAAAAAGTTATTGTAAGTATGTACCGATGGCTAGTCGGGAATTTATGACTGTGGAGTATCATATCAAATGCAAGTAGTTATTTATAATAAAAGCAGAGATACATTGAAACAGTAAGATAAAATCGTGAGATTTATCCCAATCATCTAGCATATACAATTGTATATGTTTTAGTAGCAAAGATAAAAAATATGAAAAAGAAATTTATGAAAATATTTGCAATAAGTTTATTATTAAATTTATCATTTTTATTAATTCCTAATAAAAATGTAAGTGCTGAAGATAATACAATGGATGGAATTGAAGCAAATTCAGCATTATTAATTGAACCTATATCAGGTAAGGTACTATATGAAAAAAATATTGATGAAAAATATGCCCCAGCATCTGTAACAAAAGTAATGACAATGCTTCTTGCAATGGAAGCTATAGATAGCAATAAAGTTTCTCTTCAAGATAAGGTTACTTGTAGTGAAAATGCTAAAAACATGGGTGGAAGTACAATGCTTCTTGATACTGGAGAGGTAAGAACTTTAGAGGAACTTTTAAAAGGAGTTGCCATAGCTTCAGGAAATGATGCTGCTGTTGCTATTGCAGAGTATATAGGTGGTACTGAAGGTGATTTTGTTAATTTAATGAATAAAAGAGCTCAAGAGCTTGGAATGACAAATACTCATTTTGTAAACTGCAATGGATTACCAGCAGAAGGTCATGTGTCAACAGCAAGAGATATTGCAACAATGTCTAGAGAACTTTTAAAGCATCCAACAATACTTAATTATTCAAGCATATATATGGAAACAATCTCAGAAGGAAGAAAAAGTCCTATAGAGCTTGTAAACCACAATAAGCTTGTTAGATTCTTTGAAGGATGTGATGGCTTAAAAACAGGATATACAAGTGAAGCAAAATATTGTATATCTGCTACTGCAAAAAGAAATGGAGTAAGAATGCTTGCAGTAATAATGGGTGCACCTACATATAAAATAAGAAATCGTGATGCAGGAATTCTTATGAACTATGGTTTTTCAAAATATGAAGGAAAAAAGCTTGTCTCTAAAGATGAAGATGTAGAACAAGTATATATGGGCAAAAACACTGATAGATTCTTTATGGCTAAAGCTTGTGAAGATTTAGAAGTGGTTTTACCAAAAGGTACTGATGGAGAACTTGTTAAAAAAATTGTTATAAATGACCTTAAAGAAAAATATACTAAAGGTGATATTGTAGGAAATTGTGAAGTTTACCTTGGAGAAGAAAAGGTTGGAGAAATTAAAGTATATTGTGACAGAAACATAGAAAAAGGTGGCATATTTGAAGGTTTAAAACATAATATAAAGAAAATATTTAAATAGATTATATACATAACTTATATATTTTTAATATGATTTTGTTAGCTTAGATAAGAGGAATTTGTCATATTAGCAAATTTCAAGCACAATATAATAACATTTTATTTAAATGAAATGTGCTATATATTGTGCTTGAAATTCTTTATGTAAAATATAGCCTTTATATTTTTTAGTTAGTTATAATAATTTTCTTGTTAAAAATTTAGAAAATTGTTATTATAGTATAGTCATAAAGTATTATATTTATATATGACTGATATAATGCTAGATTAATTGAAGTTAATTTAATGCAAAATGAGGTGAATTTAACCTATGGAACTTCCTAAAATTAAGGTAGCCAATTTTGAAGGACCTTTTGATTTATTGTTACACTTAATTAAGAAAAATAAAATGGATATATATAATGTAGAAATATATAAAATTACAAATCAATATTTGGCTTATTTAGATACTATGAAGGAGATGGACCTTGAAATCACCTCTGAATTTATAGTGGTTGCTGCTACTTTAATAGAAATAAAATCTAAAACCCTTCTTCCTAAAATAAAAAATAATGACAAGGAAGAGGATGAAGAAGATATAGAAAAAAAGCTTTTAGAAAAACTTATACTATATAAGAAAATCAAAGCTTCAACTTTATTTTTTAAGGACAAGTATCTTAATTCAGGAGAAGTTTATTCTAAAAAACCAGAGATTATTGAAGAAATAAAAAGCGATAAAGATACAGATGATTCTTTAAAAAATATTTCTCTTTTAGATTTATATCGCATTTATAATAATTTACTTGAAACTTATTTAAATAAACAAAATAAAACAACAACTATACAAAAAAATATACAGGTTGATAAATACAAAATTGAAGATAAGATTGAATATTTAAAAAATACAATTCCTTCTGAAAAAATAGTTAACTTTGATGATTTAACCTCAGAGTGTGAATGCAAGTTAGAGTATGTAGTTACATTTTTAGCATTGCTTGAGCTTATGAAGCTTAAAACTGTTAAGGTATATCAAAATGAAGGCTTTGGAAGTATATTAATAGAAAGGAGAGTAGAAAATGAATGATTTTGAATTTGGACAAGTAGAATTTGAAGAGGCATCAAAAAAGCAACGAATAAAATCAATAATAGAATCTATTCTTTTTGTTACTGGTGAGCCTTTAAGCCTAAGAGAAATCTCTATAAATTTAGAGATGCCTCCAAGATATATAGAAGAAATTTTAAATGAAATGATAACTGATTATGAAGCTTCTGAGAGAGGAATTAAACTTATTTCAATAAAAGATAATTATCAGCTTGTAACTAAAAGTGAAAATAGTGATTATATACAAAGGCTTCTTAAGAAAAATAAGAGACAATCCCTATCTCAAGCTTCTCTTGAAAGCTTAGCAATTATTGCATATAAACAACCTATAACAAGAATTGATATAGATGAAATTAGAGGAGTAAAATCTGAAAGTGCAATACAAAAACTAATTGAAAAAAACTTAATTAAAGAAAGTGGTAGACTTGATGTTCCAGGAAGACCAATTTTATACTCAACTACAGATGAATTTTTAAGACAATTTGAGCTTAATGATTTAAAGGAACTTCCTTCATTAGATTTATTTGATAATACAGATGAAACAGAAGAAATATTAAATGAAAGTGAAATAGAAAAAACTTTAGATAATTAAAAAGTATTCTTAACTTATAATTTTTTTTATATATTAAGCATTCATAAATCTTTCCAATCAGATCTTCTTCCTTTTTTCAAAATATTGCTTTGTAAGATTTATTGTGATATTTTAAATTTAGGAGGTATTTTTTAAAGGAGGGTTTTCCATTATACCAAAAAAAAATAAATTATATACCTATAAAGATTATTTAACTTTTACAGATGATGAAAGAATAGAAATTATAGAAGGAGAAATTTTTAATATATCACCAGCACCATCAAGGATACATCAACACTTAGTTATGGAAATTAGTTCTGAAATAAGAAATTATATAAAATCAAATAAGGGAGATTGTGTTGTTTATCCAGCACCATTTGATGTAATACTAAAGAATGATGATGAAGAGGCTATTAATAGTCAATCAGTAGTTCAACCAGATATTTCAGTTATATGTGATAAAAATAAATTAACTGATGCTGGGTGTACTGGTTCTCCTGATATGATAGTTGAAATTGTATCACCTTCTAGTGTAGGGCATGACTATGTAACAAAATTAAATCTTTATCAAAAATATAAAGTTAAGGAATATTGGATTATTGATCCTAGAAAAAGAAGTGTTTTTGTTTATGTCTTGACTGGAGAAAATTATGAATCCCCAGGAGTTTATACATTTAATGATAAAATTAAAGTAAATATTTATGATGATTTAGAAATAGACTTTAATACTTTTAATATTTAAAATAATTTATGGAGTTGTTGCACAAAAAATTCTAATCATAATATATAGCATATTTTTTGTTAATGTAACAGCTCCATAAATGACTGTTTAGTCTTCTCTATTTAAGTGATAAGATGAACAGGAAGATTCAAATATATTAGAGTCATTTATATCCTCTTCACAATTATCATTATTTTGGCTTTTTTTATCTTTATTTTTTGTAAAATCTTTTATTATTTCAAGAACTTGAGGAACTGTATCAACTATTCTATCATAGGTTGTATCTTGCTCAACTGGAAGAAGCCTTACAGATTCATCTCTAACTACAAGAAAGGCAACAGGTTTAACTGATACTCCAGCTCCTGTACCACCTCCAAAAGGGTAGTCTTCATCTTTATAATTTTCATTATTAAGTGCAAAATCACTTCCTCCTGAAGCAAAACCAAAAGTGACTTTAGATATAGGAATTATACAGTTTCCATTGTTCATTTCAACAGTATCTCCTACAACAGTATTTACATCTATCATATTTCTTAAGTTTTCCATTGTACTTTTCATTAAATTTTCAACTTGATGATTGCTGTTCATTATATAGACCTTCCTTTATTTTTGATATTTTTTTATTTAAAACTGCTTTTATTATTAAGCAAATTATAATTATAGTTTTGCCAAATGATAAAAAAATTATACATGTAATATTAAAATTTCCTATAAATTCATCTTTAAATATAGGCTTTATAAATAATTTAAATGATTTTATTTTAAAAAGAATTTTAAATCCTTCTAATATGTAAGGGCTTATACTCTGAAGTATGCCATAAAAAATAGCTGTTTTAGCAGCATCATTTAAAGAATATTGAAAATCTCCTTTTAGCTTTAGCTTTGGTTTAAAATGATTTTTATTTAATGCGTTAATTATTTCTATTACATAACTTATTTCAAGTTTTCTATTTTTCTTAAATTTTTTATGAGATTTTTCTTGTTTGTTTTTTTGGGGCATTTCTTCATCCTTAATATTTTGTTTTTTAAAAATATTTATTTTATATATTTTTATATAATAATTTTCTTTTGTATAGGAAATACTAATTTTAATTGGAATGGGAATAATTAAAATTAATAAAATTAAAAGAAAAAGTTTCATTTATTTCCTCCAAAATTAAAGAATATTATTAGTATTAACTATCATTACAAATTTTAAACAATAGAAATATAATCTTAAAAAAAATTTTTAAACTTATTTCTTTTATCAAGCTTTATTACCAGCGTAACAAGTTATCAAATAATATAATTTCATAGTAATAAAAAAATTGTTTAAAGTTTAAAAAATTAGGTAAACTAATAATGATTAATTTTTAGAAGGTGATTTCCATGAAAATAAAAGTAAAGTTTATTATTTCTTTTCTTATAATTGGAGTATTAACACTAAATATTAATATAAAGGATGCTTATTGTGAAAATATACAATCACTTAGAGTAGATGCAAGAAATGCTATTGCAATTGATAGAGAAAGCAAAACTATACTTTTTGAACAAAATGGATATGAATTAGTTCCAATGGCAAGTACAACCAAAATATTAACAGCTTTAATAACAATAGAAAGAGGAAATTTAGATGAAAAATTTGTAGTAAGCAAAAACGCCTCTTCAGTAAGAGGCTCTACTGTGGGCTATAAAGAAAATGAAAAAATAACAGTAAGAGAACTATTATATGGATTAATGTATCGTTCAGGAAATGATGCAGCAATAACCCTTGCAGAGGGAATTGGAGGAAGTGTTGAAGGCTTTGCAGAAATAATGAATAACTATAAAACAAGTTTAGGTCTTCTTGACTCTCATTTTGAATCTCCTCATGGATTAGATATGACAGACCATTATTCTTCTGCTTATGATTTAGCTCTTTTAACTGCTAAAGGAATGGAATATGAAGAATTTAGAGAGATAGTTGGAACAAAAGAAATTTCTCGAAGTAAATATAATTTTACAAGAGATTACTCAAATATAAATAAAATATTATGGAGAATACCAGGTGCTAATGGAGTAAAAACAGGGTATACTGGTCAAGCAGGAAAATGTCTTGTTTCTTCTATAAACTATAAGGGAAAGGATATAATAATTGTTGTTTTAAATTGTCCTGATAGGTGGAATGTAACAGAAAAAATATTTAATTATATTCAAGAAACAGTTGCTTTTCAAGGAAAGAATTTAAAAGAGCTTGCTTATAATATCTATAACTTATCAAATGATATAGTTTCTTGATAATATAAAAAAGAAGATATAAGATAGATATGGAAAGGAACATCTGAAAAAGTAGAAAATTTAAAAAAGAAAGGAGAAATTTAGAATTTTATGGATATTAAGGAGATATTAAAAAGAGTAGACCACACTCTTTTAAATCAAGTATGTACATTTGAGGAAATAAAAAAGCTTTGTGATGAAGGTATAGAATATAATGTAGCTTCTATATGCATACCTCCTTCATATGTAAAAAAAGCAAAGGAATATGTAAAAGAAAACTTAAAAATATGTACAGTAATAGGCTTTCCAAATGGATATTCAACAAAAGAAACAAAAATGTTTGAGTGTAAAGATGCAATAAAAAATGGTGCAGATGAAATAGATATGGTTGTAAATTTAGGTGATATAAAAAGTGGTGAATTTAAAACTGTTGAAGAGGAAATAAAAGAAATTAAAAAAATTTGTGGAGAACACATACTAAAGGTTATAGTAGAAACTTGCTTTTTAACTGAAGAAGAAAAAATTAAATTATGTGAAGTAGTAACTAATGCAAAGGCAGATTATATAAAAACCTCTACAGGCTTTGGCACAAATGGAGCTACAAAAGAAGATATAATCTTATTTTCAAAGCATATAGGTTCTAATGTTAAAATTAAAGCCTCTGGAGGAGTAAAGAATTTAAAGATAGCCGAAGAATTTATCAATCTTGGAGTTGATAGACTAGGAACAAGTTCCATAATAAATGCTATAAAAAAAGTAGATTAGTATTTAATTTCTTTATTTGTGTAAGTTTAAAATAGTAGAGGCTGTCGCATTAAGAAACATTAATAGAATATATAGTACACTATATTGCTATAAAAATTTTTTTGTGCGACAGTCCATTCTTAACATAAATTTATATTTTTAAATAGAAATATTTTAACTGAAATTTTAGTATTAATAACACAATTTTGAATTAAATACATTATCTAAGTTAAGTTTTTCTATCCTTTTCCTTATTTCTTTTAAATCCATAGTATAAAGCCCTTTTTCTATCATTCTTTTTAAATAAACAGAACCAGCAAATGTATATCTTTCTTTTTTTCCTTCTCTTGTTTTAGACCTTTCATTTTCATAAGCAATTAAATCCCCTATAGCAATTGAAGTTGGAAGAATTAATAAAGGTATTCCAAGTGCAAGTCTTACAGAATTATGTCCTGCAAGGTATCCTGTGCATATAGCTTCTGTATGTCCAACAAAAAGTCCACTTTTTTCTCCAGCGCAAAATAAATTATCTACTCCATTTACTTTCATATCATCAGTTCTAGGTGCAACAGATAGGTATCTTATGGAATTTCCTTTACTTCCAGCATAAGGGTCTACATATTTTGCATGTTCTAATCCTTTGATTTTTCTTAATTTTTCTAAAGGATAATAGGTAGTCATAAGTTTTGCATGGCCAGTATCTAATAGAATCACATTTTCTGCAAATTCTTTTAAGGCATATTGCTGGCATACTTTAGATTTTAATTTTCCATAGTTAACATCTTCTTTAGGAATCTTTAATATAACAACTCCTTTCTCATCAAGATCTTTTACAATTTCTTCTGATAAGCTTTCTTTAGCAAGCTTACATGAGCCTGAAAAGGCTCCTAAAACATCTCCACCTCTTTCGCCTTGAATATCTGAAACTCCACATCTTTCACTTATACTTATTCTAGGTCCAAAGGCAGGGCATCTTAAAATACACATAGAGCATCCATTTCCATAGCGAAGACAATTTCCCATAGGACCTGTGGTTCCTGTAGTTTCTATAAAAACATCTCCCTCTACATAGGTATCATCAGAAAGACATATTCCTTTAATCTTATGAGAATCAAAATTAACATCTTGAACTCTACTTTCCATATGAATATTTATTCCCAAACTTTTTACATAATCTCTAATTACTCCTTCTATTTTATTTACATCATAAAGGCTTGCATGCTTATGTCCTGGAAAATCTATATCCTTATGCCTAGAGCAGCTATCTATTACATTTACAAATTCATCCCCACCTAAAACCTTAAGTTCCTCTAAAGCAGTATAGCGACCATTATTTCTCATAATTCCGCCTACATTTCCAAGTCCTAAAAGTAAATCTGTCTTTTCATATATATGAACTTCAGCTCCAGCTTTATTAGCACTTATTGCAGCAGAAACGCCTGCCCAGCCCCCACCAATTATAATTATTTTCATATTAATCTTCTCCCTTCAAAAATATTTCTTGGGTCTATTTGAAGCTTACAAAATCTTTTTACTCTATGATTAGAGTATCTTGCTGTGCAAGCACCACATATACCTTCACCACAGCACATTTTAAAATTATTACAACATGAAAGAAGAATATCTTTTCTATCTAACTCGTCTAAGTATTCAATTACTCTATAGGTTAGCACATCAGCACCAGCAATATGAATTAATTTTATGTCCTTATCAATTATAGAATTTTTTATTATAAATTTTCCCTCTTCTGAAAGTAAACCTTTATTAAGAAGGTTTGTCTCTTTTTCAATACAATTATACTTTTCTATATATTCTTTAGAAAAATCCTCTTTAAGGTTTCCCTTATCTACATAAATATCTATATTATTGTTATTATTTTTAAGCCTTCTTATAACAGGAACCATAGGAGCCATTCCTATTCCTCTTGCAAGTACTAAAATATTATTGCCATCATGTTGTTTTTCAATATTTTTTTGACCAAAAACTCCATTCCAATAAGGTCCTCTTATTTGAATAATGTCATTTTCTTTTATATTAAGTAACTTTTTTGTCTTTATACCTCTTATTTCAATAGCAAGAGAAAGAATATTATTGTCAATATCAGAATCCATAACAGAGATTGGAATATCAAAGAATTGATTTTTGTCAGTTCTTATAAAAATATATCCTCCAGGTTTTACAAGGTCTAAAGCAAGTTTATGAGGTATTTCTATTTTTATAATAATTATTTCATCATCTTTTCTTAAATATTTTACTTTACAACAATAGGTACTTCTTCCTTTTTTAGCTTTCATTCCATTATTATATAATTCTTGATATATACACACTCCATTCCAATTTAAACAATCACAAAAATGTTCTCCTTGAAGTTGAGAGCATAATATGCATTCACCTGTTTCTGCAAGCTTACAAGGACAAAATTCTGTGCCACAATCTATGCAATTTGCATGTTCTTTCATTAATAAAAACTCCTAAAATTAGTGTTTCTTATAATAAGATATTTCTTATAATACAAAATGTTACACACTTTATATTACAAAGAATAAATATTGTGATAAAATGTGTATATAGAAGGGAGATGGTATTTATGTCAATGGCTAATGAAATGTTTAGCTTAGCAATGAAAAGACAACGAGACCTTATAAATGAAGATTTAATTGCTCTTATAGAAGAAAGTAGTATGAATGGGAAAACAAATTGTAGGGTTGATTATATTTCTGATGATGATAAAAAAAGATTAGAGCATGAAGGTTTTAAAATAACAGAAAATCAAGAAATTAAAGAAGTATATGAGCATACTCTTCCTGTTCTTAATAAAATTCCTACCAAAAAACCTTTTCCTTATTATGTTATAGATTGGAGTGAAGCTTCTAATCCTGAAGAAGGCGAGCAAAAAGAAGAGGAAAATAAAGAGGAGGAGAAGAAAGAAGAAGAAAATAAAGAGGAAGAAAAAAAAAAGAGTGTTGGAGATTTAGCAAAAGAGTTTATAGAAAATCTAAGTAAAATATTGAATTTATTAGAAAAAGATAATGTAAATAAAATATTGAATTTATTAGACAAAGTTAATCAACAAGAAAGTAAAGAGGAAACTAAGGAAGAAGTCAAAGAAGAAGTTAAAGAAGAACCTCAACAAGAAGTTCAAGAAGAAAGTAAGAAGGAAGAAGAAAATCAAGAAGAATAATTAAATCAATAGACCAAAGAATAAAGAAAGGAGGAAGTTATTACAAAATGAAACTTATTAAAGATAAAAACTCTAAAAAAGCAAAAGTATTAGAAATATTTTTGTGGATAATAGGTGGTATAGTTTCTGTTATAATTGGAATACTTTTATTATTTCTTGTAATGAAGCTTTTAATTGGAACAGTTCAAGAAATAAAGCCATTTTGGTAATACATTATTATTTTAGCTAGAAGATTCTTATTTTCTAGCTAAATTTTTTTAAGGAGGATACAATGAATTATATAGAAGAAATTAAAAAATATAAACCTTATAATATACAAGAAGAAAAGGATAAGGAATTTATTTTAAAGTGTATAAATGATTTTGATAATATTCTTACTCGTGAAAACATAATAGTTCATATAACAAGTTCAGGATATATTGTAAATAAGGATTTTACAAAAGTTCTTATGGTTTTTCATAATATATATAATAGTTGGTCTTGGACAGGAGGGCATGCAGATGGGGAAGAAGATCTTCTTAAAGTTGCAATAAAGGAAGCTAAAGAAGAAACTAGTATTAAAAATATAAAGCCTATTTCTAAAGATATATTCTCTTTAGATGTAATAACTGTTGAAGGTCATATAAGAAGAGGAGAATATGTATCATCACATCTTCACTTATCTATATGTTATCTTCTTCAAGGAGATGAGAAAGACACATTAAAAATAAAGGAAGATGAAAATAGTGGAGTAAAATGGATTCCAATAGAGGAAGTTGATAAATATTCAACTGAAGAAAAAATGATAAAAATATATAATAAATTTCATGAAAAAATTAAAAAACTTAAAAATTTAGAAATGAGATAAACTTATATATATTGTGGTAGTAAACATTTACATTTAAAATTATATTCTATATATAGATTGCAATAGATAAAATTTTCCAAAAGATAAAAAGTATTTTTTTTATTTTGTAAAGTCTTTTTTTAAATTTTTTTTTGTGTATAATAAGAAATGAATGTTAAAAATCATTTAACAATTCTTAAATAATAATTATTGTTAGTTGGAAAGAAGGGAAACACATGAAGGTAATAAAAAGAGATGGAAGTAAAGTCCCATTTGATAAAAAGAAAATACGAGAGGCTGTTACAAAAGCTATGAAAAATGGAAGTGGAATATACCTTCCAGATATCGCAAGATTAATAGCCAATGATGCTGAAAAGTTTTTTAAAGCATCAGATGAAATACCAACAATATATAAAATAGAAACTTATGTATATGATAGATTAGTTCATTATGGGCAATCAGTAACAGCTAAAGCTTATGAAGGATATAGAGCTGTACAAGAATTTAAAAGAAATGTAAATACAACAGATGAAAGTATTTTAGGTCTTATTCATAAAACTAATGAGGATGTTTTAAAAGAAAATTCTAATAAAAATTCTGTTATTGCTGCAACCCAAAGAGATTTAATAGCAGGGGAAGTATCAAAGGATATTTCAAGAAGAAAACTTATACCTTCCTATATGGTTCAAGCTCACGATGAAGGTATAATCCATTGGCATGATATGGATTATACCTTATCACCAATATTTAACTGCTGTTTAATAAATCTTGAAGATATGCTTGATAATGGAACTGTAATAAATGATAAACTTGTTGAAACTCCTAAGTCTTTTGGAACTGCTTGTACAGTTACAACTCAAATTATGGCACAGGTTGCAAGTAATCAATATGGTGGGCAAAGTATTACTATAAAGCATTTAGCTAAATATCTTAGAGTTACTTATGATAAGTTCTATAAATTTTATATGGAGAAGTATAATAATGAAGAATTAGCAAGAGATTTAGCTAATGATATGAAGATGAAGGATTTAAAAGATGGTGTTCAAACAATAAGATATCAACTTTCAACTCTTCAAACAACAAATGGTCAATCTCCTTTTGGAACAATTTATCTTGAAATAGAGGAAGGTCATGAATATGAAGAGGAAATGGCTTTAATATGTGAAGAGATGATAAAGCAAAGATTAGAGGGAATGAAAAATTATAAAGGTCAAGAAATTGGAGAAGCATTCCCTAAGCTTGTATATCTTTTAGATGAACATAATTGTCTTGAAGGGGGCAAATACGACTATATAACAAAGCTTGCTGCTAAATGTACAGCTAAGAGATTGGTTCCTGATTATCAATCTGCTAAAATTATGAGAAAAAATTATGAAGGAAATACTTTCCCACCAATGGGTTGTAGAAGTCATTTAAGTCCTTGGAAGGATGAAAATGGAAATTATAAGTGGTATGGAAGATTCAATCAAGGAGTTGTAAGCTTAAATCTTCCTCAAATTGGTATAATTGCTGATGGAGATATGGAACTTTTCTGGGATATGCTTGACCAAAGATTAGAATTATGTAAGGAAGCTTTACTTGTAAGACATAATATGCTTATGGGTACATTATCTGATGTATCTCCAATACATTGGCAACATGGTGCAATAGCTAGGTTAAAGAAGGGAGAAAAAATAGATAAACTTCTTGAAAATGGATATTCTACTTTATCCTTAGGATATGTTGGAATATGTGAAATGACTTATGCTATGCTTGGAGTGAGTCATACTACTAAAGAAGGAGAAAAGTTTGCTTTAGCTGTGATGAATCATATGAAGGAAGCATGTGATAGATGGAAAAAGGAAACTGGATTAGGATTTGGTTTATATGGAACTCCAGCAGAAAACTTAATTTATAGATTCTGTAGATTAGATAAGCAAAGATTTGGAGAGATACCTCATGTAACTGATAAGCTTTATTACACAAATTCTTATCATGTTCATGTATGTGAAGAGATAGATGCTTTTTCAAAACTTAAGTTTGAATCACAATTTCATAATATAAGCCTTGGAGGATGCATTTCTTATATAGAAGTTCCTGATATGAGCAGAAACTTAGAAGCAGTTGAGCAAATAATAAACTTTATATATCATAATGTACAATATGCAGAAATAAATACTAAGCCAGATATATGCTATAAATGTGGTTATACTGGAGAAATCAAACTTGATAAGAATTTAAAGTGGTATTGTCCATCATGTGGAAATAGAGATGAAAGTGAAATGCAAGTTATGAGAAGAACTTGTGGATATATAGGTACAAATTTCTGGAATAAGGGACGTACTGCTGAAATAGGAGATAGAGTTTTACATTTATAAAGGAGTGTATTATGAACTTTGCAGAAATAAGAAAATTTGATGTATCTAATGGACCAAATGTAAGAACAACTTTATTTGTAAGTGGATGTACAAATAACTGTAAGGGATGTTTTAATAAAGAATTACAAGATTTTAATTATGGAAAGCCATGGACTAAAGAAACTGAAGAGGAATTTCTTTCTTATGTTAAAAACGATAATGTTTTTGGAGTAAATATTCTTGGAGGAGAGCCTATGGAGCAAACTATGGATAATTCTCTTGTAGAGCTTTTAGATAGAATAAAGAAAGAAACTAATAAACCAATATGGCTTTGGAGTGGATATCTTTATGAAGATATAATTAAGGATGAGAAAAAGCTTAAAATATTAAATTTTGTAGATGTACTTATTGATGGAAGATTTGAAATAGATAAGAGAAATATAAGTTTAAAATATAGAGGTTCTTCAAACCAAAGAGTTATTGATATAAAAAAATCTAAAATGGAAAACAAAGTTGTTGAAATAGATAATCTTTAGACTAAAAGGTAGCAGGTTTTATTTTCCTGCTACCTTTTACATTGGGAAATTATGTTTCCTTTAGTTAGAGCAGAGTAAATTTATTGTTTTGTCTTAACTTGGAGCTAGCAAGGCGGAAGAGCAAAACAATATTTTTTATTAAAAATTCTTTATACTACTAAAAATTATATTTAAGGAATGATATAATAATATTAGTAATATTTTAATAGGGAGGTCAAGTATGGCTAATAACTTAAATAATAAAGATGTTAAACTACAAAAATTACCAGAACAAGAATTAAAACAAGAATTAAAACAAGAATTAGATAATGACCATTCATCTTCCTATTCTCAAAGCGAAAAAGCATATTTACTTGCTACATGTACTGGAAATATTTTAGTTAGAGATACAAATGGCTTTAGATTTGTTTCTAAAGAAGATATTCATTATTTGGATATAAATAAATACAAAGTTATAGAACCACCATTTGAAGCATACATAAGAGAAAAAAATAATTTATCAGAAAATAAAATTTTAAAAACAAATGATATAAAAAAGTCTACACCTTCTAAAGAAGAGGAATCAACTGAAAATAAAACCGAGATAACTGATAATAAAAATTTAAGAAATATAAGTTTGTCTCTTATGGAAAATATAAGTTATTTCTTATTTCAATCAGAAGAAGAAATTGAATTTTTTAATAACAATAACTCTTCCTCTTCAGGTTCTTCAGGATTATGTGGTTATGGATTAGATTTAATATAGCTAAGGAGTTTTTCTATGGTAAAAGGATTTCATTCAAACTGGACTCGTCCATTTTTTACTCTTAATAAAGATAAAGAATATTTTATAGAAGATTTTGAAATACTTACGACAATTTTATCAGCTTTAAAATGGAGAGAATTTAATGGAAGTATAAAGATGATAACAGATATTCAAGGAGCTGAATATTATAAAAAATTAGGAATTGAAGATATATGGGATTTAGGAATTGATACAGTGTTAGAAAATATACCACAAAGTATAAATCCTAATGTTTTTTGGGCAGCAGGGAAGATTTATGCTATGAATTATGAGAAAACTCCATTTGCAATGATAGATACAGATTTTATAGTGTGGAGCAGTGTGGAAAACCTTTTTAAAAATAAAGAATTATGTACTATTCATAAAGAAGATTTAAATTATGTATATCCAGGTAAAGAAAGCTTTATTATGAAAGAAGGCTATGAATTTGATAAGGAATGGGACTGGGAAGAAAGACCTTGTAATACTGCTTTTACTTACATAGCAAATGAAGAATTTAAAAATTATTACACTTCATCTTCTATTGAATTTATGAAAAATTTAAAAGAGGGAAATGACAGAATAATTAATATGGTTTTTGCAGAGCAGAGGCTTATTGCTATGTGCAGTAAAAAGATGAGTATTAAATCAGAAGAAATTATTTCATTAGATACATTATTTAAAAATAACCAGAAACTTTTTACTCACATATGGGGATATAAGGACATTATGAAGAAGGATAATAAAAAACGTACTGAATTTTGTGTAAGATGCATAAAAAGGATTATCAAAGATTATCCTGACTTTGAAGATAAATTAATGAATATTAAAGAACTTGATAAATATATAGCTTTACTTAAAGATTAAATTTCACAAATACTTTTTTATAATGTATAATAAGATTGAACTAACAAGGTATATGTAATTTTCATATAATTTTTGATAGTGAAACAAAATTAAATTATAAAAGGAGAGAGTAATGAAAAACAAAAAATTTATTAAAAGGGTAGCATTAATACTTATGGCTATCTTAACTTCTTTATTATTAGTTAGTTGTGGAGGTGAAAATAATTCATCAAATGATAATGAAACAACTTCAACAACAACTAAAGCTAATCCAACAGTCTCAATAGTTGTAAAAGATTATGGAACTATAGAGCTTGAACTTTATCCTGAAATTGCACCAAACACAGTAAACAATTTTATTTCTTTAGTTAACAAAGGGTTCTATAATGGATTAACATTTCATAGAGTTATAAAAGACTTTATGATTCAAGGTGGAGATCCTAATGGTGATGGAACAGGAGGCCCAGGTTATTGTATAAAAGGAGAGTTTTCTTCAAATGGATTTGAAAATAATCTAAAACACACTAAGGGAGTAATTTCTATGGCAAGACTTACTTTTCCTTTAGATTCTGCTGGAAGTCAATTCTTTATAATGACATCTGATACTGAATCTTTAGATGGAGATTATGCTGCTTTTGGAAAGGTTACATCTGGTCTTGAAATTCTTGATAAAATACAAAATGTTAAAACAGATGAGAATGACAAGCCTTTAAATGATGTAGTTATTGAAAAGATAACAGTTGATACTAAAGGAGTTACATATCCAGAACCAGAAACCTTAGAGGAAGTGCAATAATAATTCTCACTTCTATAATGTGGTGAGTAGTTTACAATGAATTTATAGGAGCATTGAAAAATAGAGTACAACTATTGCATTTCTATTTTTTCAATGCTTTTATTTTCTTTATAAATAGTTCCTAATGAAAGCTATGAAGCTGAAAATATAGAAATTCTTAAAAATTATATTATTTTGTAATCTATTTATTGTATAATATTATATATAAATGAAAGGAGAGTTTTTATGAAATCAAGTGATACTTCTAATAAAAAAAATAGTGATAGAAACGAGTTCTTTTTCTTTTCTATTACTCTTATAATATTAATTTTAGCCTTTGTATTTATTGTAAATAGAGAAGAAGAGGTTAAAACTTCTAAAGAAACTAGTAATGTAAAAACAGAAAATATTACTAATGGTGATGATAAAAAAGGAACTCAAGCAGTTAATGAAAGCACAAATGTAGCAGAAGAGAATTTGGATGATGAAAAAAAAGATGATAGTGATATAAATATAAACATAGATGATTCAAAACCTAAGTATTCCTATGAGAATTATACAATTTCACAAAGTGATGCTTCAACAGAGAATATAGAATTTTGGTTTGGACGTAATGGAGATTTTAAAAGACCAGAAGGGCCATTATCTATTGAAGATTTCAAAAAATATAATAGTTATTATTTAGGACCTGATGAAAAAGTTATATATTTAACCTTTGATGAAGGATTAAATAATACTCAAGCAGAAAAAAATATGGATACTTTAAAAAAACATAACATAAAAGGAACTTTCTTTGTTACAAAAGGCTTTATTGAAGCTAATACAGATATAGTAAAAAGAATGGTAAGAGAAGGTCATGTTGTTGGAAATCATACATATAATCATCCAAATATGGCTCAAACTGCAAAAGAAAATCCAGAACAATTTATAAAAGAACTTGCTATAACAGAAGATACTTTTAAAGAGCTTATAGGAACTGAAATGAATAAGGTATTAAGATTTCCAGAAGGAAGTTTTAGTGAATGTGCAATGGATTATGCAAATCAAATGGGCTACAAATGTATATTTTGGAGTTTTGCTTATAAAGATTGGTCTGCTGAATGGAATGATAAACAATATGCTTTAGATTGGATGAAAACTTATAGCCACCAAGGAGCTATTTATTTATTACATGGAGTTAATGTTGCAAATGCAGATGCTTTAGATGAATTTATAACTTATATGGAAGGTCAAGGATATAGATTTGATGTTGTAACAAATTTAAACTGATAAGTAAATTTAAAATATAATTTTTAAATTTAGATTAAATAATTTATAAAATATTTTAAAAGATATAATTTCTTTATTACAATATAAAAATGATAAACTTTATAAAAATGCAAGGTTTTAAAATTAAAGCCTTGCATTTTAATTTTAAAAAGATTTTGTTTAAATAAATGATAAAAATTTTTATTAAATATCAATTACTAAATTTAAATCAGAAAAAAATTTTCCATCATAATAACACACAATTATTTGACCTTATCTGACTTAAATTAAGTATATTAAATCTATATATGAATAAAAATTTAATAAATTGAAATAAATATATAAAATTGATTTTAATAAAAAATAAATTTTGAAAAAACATAAAAATTAGTTTCTCTAAGTTTAAATATTATTTAAAATTTAAATTTTGAGAAAATCGAATATATTTTAGTGAATTTTTTATAGTTTTATTGCTTAAATTTTATAATTTTTTCTTTAAAAATCAATCTAATTTCGCTAAATTAGCCTTTAGCGAAATTAGATATATTGAAAAAACGAAAACTTTGTGATATAGTATTTATAAGGCTTTAAGGGCATTTTAGGAGGTAAATTTCGCATTATGAACAATAACAAAAACGAAAAATATAAAAACTATGAATATCCTGAAGAAATCAAACAACTTTTAAGTATATTTTTAACTACACAGGATAAAATTATAATAAAAAGTTTGTATGAAAAACTTCAAAATAACTCAAATACAGAACCATATTATTATCTTTTACAAGATTTATATATTTTATACATAAAACATAAAATAAAAACTTCAAAACTTAGTGAAATATATGAGGTTAATATTAGAACAATACAAAATTGGATAAAGGCTTCTGGGCTTAGAGAAATTTATTTAAGTGAAAAGTCAGATAAAGTCAAAATAAAAAAGAAGAATAAAAAAAATTCAGTAAAAAAAATAGAACTAGAAAAAAATATTAATGATAATTCAATTTCAAATTTGTTAGGTATGGATATACGAAATATCAATGATTATCCTGAATTTCTTAATGGCTTTATTGATTATTATGAAGTTATAAGAGGAAAATCTAAAAACACTGTTGATGGATATGTTATTGATATTTCACTTTTTCTAAAGTTTATGAAGGTTTATAAAGGTCAAGAAAAAGAAGCTAAAAAACTTGAGGAGGTAAAAATAAATGATATAACTAATGATTTCATGAAAAATATAACTCTTACAGATATATATGCTTTTCTTTCTTATGCAGAAAAAGTAAGAGAAAATGGAACATATACGCGTTCTAGAAAAGTTTCTGCTTTAAGAGCTTTATTTGCATATCTTAATCGAAAAGCTAAAATTATAGATGAAAATCCAACTTTAGAATTAGAAACCCCTAAAAAAGAAAAAAGAAATCCAATATATCTTACACTTGAACAATGTAAAATACTTTTAAATTCTATGAATAAAAAGGATAAAAATTATGCTAGAGATTATTGTATTTTTGTATTGTTCTTAAATTGTGGTATGAGAATTTCTGAACTCTGCTCTATAAAAATAAAAAGAATAAAAAATGATACACTTACAATTGTAGGTAAAGGAAATAAAGAAAGAACTGTTTATTTAAATCATGCTTGTTTAAAAGCTATTGAAAATTATTTAAAAGTAAGAGATGATTCTAAAGCAACTTTAGAAAATAAAGAATATCTTTTTTTATCTTCCAAATATAAAAAAATAAATAAAAGAACTGTTGAAATTATGGTTAAGAAAAAAATTCAAGAAGCTGGTCTTACAGATGCTAATTACACTCCTCATAAATTAAGACATACAGCAGCTACCCTTATGTATAAGCATGGAAATGTTGATATAAGAAGCCTTCAAGGAATACTAGGACATGAAGACATTTCTACGACTCAAATATATACTCATGTTGATGATGAAACTTTAAGAGAAGCTATAAAATCTAACCCACTAGCAGATTTATAAAAAAGTATTAATTATTACTTTGCTTTTTCTGTCGACAAGCTCCAAGTCAACGCAAAGTAATAATTAATACTTTCTAACCAAATGAAAGGAAATTCTTAAACTTGTTTCTTTTATTAAGCTTTATTATTAACTTAGCAAGTTATTCACAATTTTCGAAATATATAATAATTTCCTATAGAATAGAAAATGCAGAATAAATATATTGTTTTACTCCTCTACTCTATAAACTTAAGAGAAACTGCTAATATTTATTCTGCTCTTTTTTAGCTTAAATTAATTCTAATAATTTTAACACTTCTTTAGCTATATTTCTCTCCTTCCCTATATAAGGAAAACTATGTATGTGTATAGCTGGATTGAAGTTTAATTCAATTATTCCATATTCAGAGTTTTCATCCTTATAGTCTTTAATCATCATATCAACACCACAAATATTAGCTCCAATAGCCTTTGAACAATTAACAGCTATAGTTTTAAACCTTTCTTTTATATCATCTGTATAGTCTATGCTATCTCCGCCTGTGCTTATATTAGAGTTTTCTCTTAAATAAACAAGCTCCTCTTTCTTTGGAATGTAATTTATATCTTTATTACTTTGTTTTAAAAATAATTTTGCATTTTCATCAAGGTTTATTTTCTCTAAAGGTGTTTTATACCCTTTCCCCCTTAGAGAACTTTTGTTCTTTTCCTTAACAAGTTCCTCTATTGTATTTATTCCATTTCCTAAAACATTAGCTGGTACCCTATGAAGTATTCCTGCTACTTTATCTCCTATTACTAAAAATCTATATTCTTTTCCTTCTATAAACTCTTCTATTAAAACTGTATTATCATGGCTAAATGCAATAGCTAAGGCTTTTGTTATGTCCTCTTTTTGTCCACCTTTAGGGAAAATGCTTATTCCAAGTCCAAAGTTTGTTGATTTAGGTTTTACTACTATAGGTTTTTTAATAAATTCTTCTATATTATATTTTGCTTCTTCAATAGAATGAAATTCCTTTCCTTCTGGCACTTTTATTCCTGCATCTTTTAATATCTTTTTAGTAACTACTTTATTTTCCATCATTAAAACTGAAACATAATTATCTTTAGAAGTTTTAGTAGCCTGTTTTACATATTCAATTTTATTATCTTTTTTAAGAGATATAAAGTTTTCGCTTTTATCAATAACCTCTACCCTTATTCCTCTTTTAATTGATTCCTTCATAAGAATTTGAGTAGATAATTCCATATCTTCATAGCCTAAAAGCTTAAATCTATTTTTAAACGCCTCTTCTTTATATTTCTTTGCTAAATTAATATGAGCATTTACATAACCCTCTTCTTTTACCTTTTCTATAATCTTATAAGAGTAAGTTAATTTATAATCTTTAACCTTACTAACTTCATAAGATATTATTTCATCTTTTCCTAACTTAAGTTCATTATTAATTATTTCTATTTCCTTTAAAATTTCTAAAGCCCACTTTTCTTTAGAAATTTCCTCTCCATCTAATTTTAAATTTATATCATTATTTCCATACTTTGAAATTACCCTTTGATTAAATAAAGCTTCTTCTTGCCAAAGTTTATAATCACTTTCCTCCTTTATAAGAAGAAATAAATTAAATAATTGAAGAAAAGTTAAATCCTTAAGGCTTATACCACATTTATCAAAAGGATTAATATCTATATTTCTATACTCTAAATAATATATACCATCTTTTAATAAAGAGTTTAATAAATCCTTTTTATCCTTTGCCTTTAATCTTACTGAACTATATAATTCCTTATGACTTTGTATGTATTTCTTGTCCACCCATTTATTTATACTATCTACATACCCTTTAACAGAATAATAATCAGGAAATAACTCTATATTATTTTTATATCCACCCTCTCCATTTCTATAAGATACTGCACCTACATTTGAAAAGCTATCTTTTGAAATTTTCTCTAAGTCATTATCTTTTTCTATATAACTTTCATGGACAAGACTACTTGAACCTAATAAGTATATAATAAGCCAACTATATCTTAAATAATTTCTTGTAACCTTTAAATATAAATTATCTTTAAAGGTTTTATAATCTTCATTTGTATTACTGTTTTTAAATAACTTTTTTATTATATCTTCATCAAAAGAAAAATTATAATGGATTCCAGATATAAGCTGTTTTTTTCTACCATATTTTTTAACAAGGTTTTCCCTATATACTCTTGATTCAATACCCTCTATAGAATCATTAAAACTTGCTATTTTTATAATGCTTTCGTCCTCTGGTATTATACAAGGCATTGATTGAGGCCATAAATATTCATCTTTTATTTCAAGAACAGAAATATCATAAAGATTATTTAAAAAATTATATGTGTCTTCACTACTTTTAAAAGTAGGAGTTATAAGTTCCACTTGGCTTTCAGAAAAATCTGTTGTTATATATGGATTTTTAAGCTTATCTCCAAAAACAGAAGGATGATTTTCTTTAGATAATGTTCCATTTTCATTAACCCTTAATCCTTCTCTTTCTATACCTATATTTACTTTTAAAAGTTCTTTCCAATTAAATAGTTCTTTTAGTTTTTGTAACATTTTATACTCCTTTTCTTCTAATGAAAATAATAAAATCCCAATAAACATAATAAAATTATGGTTTATTATAATTATTATACCATAACTTATTACGTTTATAGGGCTTTTAATTATTTCAATAGAGAATTTCCTAATGTATCATTTAAAACTTTTAATACCTTTTCATTGTCACCATCATATACAACAACTATTCTTCCCTTTTTATAGATGTGAGCTTTTTTGTTCCATTTAACATCTTTATTATTAATTGTGGCTCCGTTGTTTGTTACTGTGCTTAAATCATTTTTTAAAGTAGAAGCTGCATCTTCATCATACTCATAGACAGATATTCTCTCTCCATCTATTGTATAGTCTTTATTATCAATAGAAAAATGTGATTGTGAGGCTTCTGTTTCTTCTACTTTAGCTCCACTTTTTTCTAAGTCTCTTCTAAAGTCGGAAGCATTATAATTCATAGTTGTATCTGTTATATTGTCAACTATATTTGCAGCTCCTTCTCCGACGTCCTTTACAGTATCACCAACAGTATTGGCTCCATTTTCAATTACATTTCCTACTGTATTATTGCCATCATTATTCCTTCCACAACCACATCCTGCTAAGGATAAACTTAATCCTAAAGAAATAATAAGACAAGTTAATTTCTTTTTATTCATAAAAAAATCACCTCAAATTAAATACTTCATTAGTATTGTTTCTAACTTGAGATGATTTTATTCAAAAATTTATTTTTTAGTTTTTTTAAGCTTTCTAACTCCTGGAAATACCTCTTCAGTTAATTCATCTATAGCTCCCTCTTCTGCTAAATCTGCATCTTCAAGAGATACTATATGGTCAAATGCATCTTCATATTCCTCATCTTCATCATAATCTGAAAAATCTATTCCTGTTTCTTCTTGAAGTTTTTTATATGCAGCTTTTAATTCTTCTTCATCTATATCTAGAGGAGGTAATTCTCTTTCAAACTCTTCCATTGCTTCTTCTTCCTCTTTAAGTTCTTTAAGCTTAGCCATATATTCTTCTTCAAGAGCTTTATTTTCAGCTACATCCTTAGCTATATCTTCAATTTTTATAGCTCTTATATCAATTCCTTCCTCTTCTAAGCATTTGCCACAGTTATCACATATCTTCTTTTCATATATATCACAGTAATCATCATCTGTATATTTGCCCATAAATAACACCACCTATTTTTATAGTAAAATTTATTATATCAAACCAATAAACTTATATCAATATAAAAAATTATCATCTTTTATACTTTGAATTATTTTCCCTATATTAATGGCTCTATTTTTTCTAGTTTATCTGAACTTCTTTTATTCCAATTTGTATAGGAACGAACTGGTGGCATAAATTAATCCTCCTTATCATAAGTGAAACTTTGAAATATTGGAATAGCACCATATCTTCCTTCTAAGTAAGCCTTACTTAATTTTTTATCATATCGTTCTTTAAACATATCTAATGAATATAATTTAGAAGAATTAGAGTTATTTCTTTCAACAAACCATATTTCATCTCTTCTAAATAAAGAATAATCCATAATTGATGGTTCATGAGTTGTAAATATTAGTTGAACATTTTTTTTGGTATTTAGCTTTTGAAACAATTCTATAAAATGAAAAGTTAGTTTTGGATGTAGGCTTCTTTCTAGTTCATCTACCACATAAATAGCATTTTCATTTTTACTTAAAAGTATATCTAGTAAATCAAATAATCTTCTAGTACCATCTGATTCCTCATCAAATCTAAAATCATAAAAAGAATTTGCATGTTTTAATGTTATTGTTGTTACAACAGGCTCTTCGCCCTCTTTTATTGAAATATTGAAAAATTCAAAATTGGATCTCATTGAGAGTTTCACTTCTTTATGATTATTTATCATGCTATTTTTCATTTTTGATATTATATCCATAAATATTTCTTTAGGTAATCTGTTAGATAATTCATCTAAAGATATTTCCTTAATATTAACTTCACTTATTCCAGTATCAAAAGTTTTTATTATTTTATTTATATAGTTAAGAGATTCTAAATCATAGTAATATTCAAAGTTTGTAATTGGCATATTAGGCTTTAGTATATTTAAATCAGAATTAAACCACTCATATATATCCTTGAAGAAAACTAATTTAGAATCATTATCAAATCTTTTATTTCTATTCATTTCATAAATAAATAATACAGAGTCATTATCTTTTAAATCATCTGCATAGGTTTTAAATTTAAGTTTATCTTCTTTAGATAATTTTACTCCTTCATCTATAATTCCTTCAGTTCCTACTATGTGTTCAAATAATCTTTTAGCTTCTCCTGTTGGGAATAACTCATAAATCCATTCAGAAACTATTTTTTTACTACTAAGTAGTAATTCAAAACCATAGGCATAAAACCTTTTATTTTTCATAATTTGGACTTCAAAAGTAGAGGTCTTTTTAATATTTTCTTCTTGATTTTTACAAAACATTGATATTGATTCTACTGTCCTGATGCATTAGCTCCATAAATAACTGCTGATTTTAAAATACCAACATTTCTTATTGAAGATTTATGCTCATTATTTTTTCTTATTTTATTTGAAGGCATCATAGTTAATTCACTTAATTCATTAAAGGATTTAAAGTTCTCTACACTTAACTTCATTAACATAAAATTTTCTCCTTATCTCTATTTATATAACTTATTATATGCTATAAATATGTTTTTAACAACAATTATAGTATTATTTAGAGATTTTTTCGTTATAACTAATGCTGTACCTGAAAAAATGCTGATGGTATATGTCATGATTTTCGGTGCACATCTACTTCCTTATGGATGGCTTTATCAATCAAAAACATATTATGTACTATCTGTTTTAATACCAATTTTAGTTTTATTTGTTGGATGTAATTATCCTATAGCCACCATTGCAATTCTTATGATCTTTAATTAAATAGTTCTCTTTTGTTCCAATCTATAGTAACAAGAAATTGTATAAGCAAATTTGCCATGATATAATGTGCTTATGTGAAAATAAAAGAGTTTATTAAATTGGTTTTTATTGGATTGAAGAATCAAATATTATGCAAAATATAAAGGACAATGACAGATGGAATTAAGGGTATTACGTTATTTTTTAACAGTGGCGAAAGAACAAAGCTTTACCAAAGCAGCAGAACAATTACATATCACTCAGCCGACGCTTTCAAGGCAGCTTGCAGCATTTGAAGAAGAACTGGGAACAGTCTTATTTATCCGTAATGGAAAAAATATTACGCTTACAGATGAAGGAATTTTGCTAAAAAGAAGAGCTTTAGAAATTCTTGACCTTGAAGAACGTACACTTGAAGAGCTAAAAGGGACAAATGAACTCATTGAAGGAACTGTTACAGTGGGATGTGGAGAATTTACAGTTATAGAAACTTTGGCTAAAATATGCAAAAAATATAAAGAAAAGTATCCTTTAGTTCAGATTGCTATCCATACAGCAACAGCTGATAAAATATATGAAATGATGAATAAAGGACTTGTTGATGTTGGGCTGTTTATGGAACCGATAGATACGAAAGGACTTGATTATATCAGAATTATGGATAGTGACCATTGGGTTGTGAGTATGCGACCAGATGATCCGCTTGCAGAAAAAGAATATATAGAAAAACAGGATCTCCTTGAAAAACCTCTTATCTTACCAGAAAGAATGGGCGTTCAAAGCGAACTTGCTAACTGGTTTGGAAAGGATTTTAACAAAATTCAAATAGCTTTTACAAGTAACTTAGGTACAAATGCAGGGGTCATGGCTTCCTTTGGGCTTGGATACCCTGTTTCTATTGAAGGTGCTACAAAATACTGGAGAGAAGATTTACTTGTTCAAAGAAGGTTATTTCCACAAATAACTGCAAATACAGTAATTGCATGGCGAAGAAATATACCAAATTCGCAGGCTGTGAATAAATTCATAGAAGAAATCAATGCTTTTGAGGCATAGACAATAATTTAATATAGGTATTAGACATAATACAAAAAAGGAAATAAAATAGGTGTATAAGGTAGGAAATGAATATGTTGCCTTATACATCTTTTTATTTTAGGAGGAAAACATATGGGAAAAAAATTAGTAGCATATTTTAGTGCAACTGGAAATACAAAGAAGATAGCTGAAATGATTGCGGAAGCAGGAAATTCTGATTTATATGAAATCACTCCCAAAGAAACTTATACAAAAGCAGATTTAAATTGGATGGATAAGAAATCCAGAAGCAGCGTAGAGATGAAAGATAAAAAATTCAGACCAGAAATAGTGGATGCTGATATAGATATTAATGCTTATGATGAGATAATTTTGGGTTTTCCAATCTGGTGGTATGTAGCACCAACAATCATTAATACATTTTTAGAAGCACATAATTTTTCTGGAAAAAGAATAATTCTTTTTGCAACCTCTGGAGGCAGTGGTTTCGGAAATACACAAAAAGAATTGCAACCATCAGCACCAAGTGCAGTTATCATAGAAGGAAAGCTTTTTAACAAAGCAACTAGACAGGAAATCAATGAGTGGGTTAAAACATTGTAGGATAGGAGGAATATAGATATGGAAAAGATAGTACAGACTGCAGGAAGAAATGCACTTTCAGAATTTGCACCACAGTTTGCACATTTTAATGATGATGTGCTTTTTGAAGAGAATTGGAATAATCAAGATATAGATGTCAAAACAAGAAGTATCATAACAGTGGTTTCCTTAATGTCATCAGGAATTATTGATTCCTCTCTTAAGTTTCATTTGCTAAATGCAAAAAATCATGGTGTGACCCAAAAAGAGATTGCAGCGATTATCACTCATACAGCATTTTATACAGGTTGGGCTAAGGGTTGGGCTGTTTTCAACATGGCAAAAGAAATATGGAGTATCGCAGAAGGTGATTTGCCATACAAAGATGAAGCAATGAGAGCTCACGCAAAATCAATGATATTTCCGATTGGGGAACCAAATGACACTTTTGCACAATATTTTGTAGGAAAAAGTTATCTTGCACCCATTTCAACCAATCAGGTAAGTATTTTTAATGTAACATTTGAACCTGGATGCAGAAACAATTGGCACATTCATCATGCAAAAAATGGCGGTGGTCAGATTCTTGTATGTGTTGCAGGAAGAGGATATTATCAGGAAGATGGAAAAGAAGTAGTAGAAATGAAGCCAGGGGATTGTGTCAATATATCTGCCGAAGTGAAACATTGGCATGGTGCAACATCAACTGAATGGTTTTCTCATTTGGCAATTGAAGTTCCGGGTGAAGAAAGTTCTAACGAATGGTGTGAGCCAGTTTCTGATGAAGAATATGGAAATTTGATAAAAATAAAGGAAGGTGTCGATGTTTGAAGAGATTTACATGGATAATTTTAAGTGTAATATGTCTATTTTGGCTAGTTGCTTGTGGTAATTTTGTGACAGAATCATCAGACACACAGGTATCTGAAACCACAGATATGAACATAAAGGAAAATGATATATCAAATATGATTAAAGAAGATTCAGAGAAACAAGAGTCTACAGTAAATGTAAATACAAATCAGGAGAACGAAATAAAAGCAGCTGTTGTTTATTTTTCAGCAACAGGTAATACCAAAGTGGTGGCAGAATTGATTGCTAATGAAACAAAAGCAGATATTTATGAAATTGTTCCAACTCAAGAATACACTGATGAAGATCTCAATTATAATGATGATAGTTGCAGAGCAAACCTTGAGATGAATGATGAATCTGCAAGACCTGCCATTAAAAATGATTTAAGTGGTATAACAAAATATGATGTAATATATCTGGGTTATCCTATATGGTGGGGAACATGTCCAAGAATTATACAAACATTTTTGGAAAGTTATGATATTAGTGGAGCAAAAATATACACTTTCTGTACCTCTGGTAGTAGCGGAATAGAAAAAAGTATTTCCGATTTAAAAACTCTCTATCCTAATGTGAATATTGTTGATGGAAAAAGATTCAATAGTGGAACCAAAGCAGATATTAAAGGATGGATAGAAAGTATAGAGTAAATATGAAGAACCCATTACCAATTTCTATACTGACATGTTAAATATAACAAAATGAGCTATGCACTTAATATTATTTTTTAAATAGTCTTAAAACAAATTTAACTACTTCATTAACAACAATTATCATAAATGCAAGTAATATTACTTTACCCCACATTACAAGAGAAAGGCTTACTGCATTAAAGAATCCTGAGAATAATTCAGTAAATATAAATTGTGCAATTGCAGTTACACTTATTATTAAAAGAGCTGTCTTATTCTTTGTGAAATTCTTAAATATGCTATCTGTTCCAAATTCTCTACAGTTAAATGCATTAAATAAAGCACTAAAAGCAAATAAAGCAAATAACACAGTTTCACTTTCACTAGCACCATCAATTACTGTAGTGTCAGCACCTAAAATATTAAATTTCATTTGAATAAGTAATATTGCTGTTACATAAAGTGCATTTAAAACTATTGAAGTAATCATCTTTTTAGTTATTATGCTTGCTTTTCTATCAACAGGCTTTCTATCAAATACAGCATCACGAATAGGTTCAAGTCCTAATGCTAAAGCTGGAGGACCATCCATTATGATATTAACCCATAAAAGTTGAATTGTTGTAAATGGCATTGGAAAATCTAGTATTTGTGAAACAATTGCAACTAAGAAAGCTATAACATTAACTGTAAGTTGGAATTGGATAAATCTTTGGAAGTTTTCATATACTCCTCTTCCCCACTTAATACCATTTATTATTGTAGCAAAGTTATCATCTGTTAAAATGATATCTGCTGCATTTTTAGAAACTTCAGAACCTGTGATTCCCATAGCAATACCAACATCTGCTTTAGTAAGAGCTGGGGCATCATTTATTCCGTCTCCAGTAACTCCGACAACCTCTCCATTAGTTTGAAGAGCATTAACAATTCTCATCTTTGTTTCTGGCTTACTTCTTGCAACAATTGCTATTGTCTTAATTTCTTTTCTTAACTCTTCATCACTTAAAGTATCTATATAAGTTGCTTCAACTGCTCTCATTCCTTCTTTAAGCATTCCAAGCTCTTCTCCAATAGCTCTTGCAGTGTTTATATTATCACCTGTAAGCATTTTTGTTTCTACTCCTGCATTTCTAGCAGTTTCTATAGCCTTAAATACATCAGGTCTTAATGGGTCTTTTATAGCAACAAATCCATTAAATATAAGTCCTTCTTCTTGACTTCCAGTTAATATATTTCCTTCAGAAGTTGCAGCTGCTTCTACTTCTGCTTGAGAAATTGCTCTAAATCCAAATCCTAATATTCTCATAGATTTTGCTTGAAGCTTTTGAATTTCTGAAAGAATTTCTTTCTTTCTTGCTTCAGTAATTTTAATTACTTTTCCATTAGATATTTCATTTACACATTTATCAAGTATTATTTCAGGTGCGCCCTTAACTAAAAGAATATCTAAGTCACCGTCTTCTATTACTGTTGCCATATATTTATTCATTGAATTAAATGGTATTTGGTGAACTATCTTTTGTTCTTTTCTTGCTTTTTTATAATCATGTTCCTTTAAGCATAAAAGAAGGGCACATTCTGTTGAGTTACCTAAGTAATTGCATTTATCTCCATCAAAGCTTATATCTGCTGTTGAGTTTAAAAGACAGTTATTTATAAAATACATATCTTCAATTTTATCTAAATCAACAAATTTTCCATTTAAATAAACATTTTCTACAGTCATTCTGTTTTGAGTTAAAGTACCTGTTTTATCAGAACATATAACACTTACAGAACCAATAGTTTCACAAGCTTCTTTTTTAGTTACTAATGCGTTTATATTAGCCATTTTTTGCATTGTAAGTGCAAGAGTCATATTTATCATAGTTGGAAGTCCTTCAGGAACTGCAGCAACTATTAAAGCAATACAAGTAACAAAAGCAGTTTTAATAGGTCCTATAGATTCTAAAAATGCTTTAACTCCTGAAGAATCTATATTTACTTCTCCTCTTGTTACAATTTTTACAACCATAAATATAAATAGTAATGCGGCTATTATTGAAGAAATCTTAGCTATTACAGCACCTAGCTTACCAAGCTTTATTTGAAGAGGAGTTTCTTCCTCATCCATTTGAAGAGTTTCTGCAATTTTACCCATTTCAGTATTATCACCAATACCAGTAACTAGCATTGTTCCTTTACCATAAGCAATTAAAGTACCTGTAAATCCCATATTGCTTTGTTTTGCTGGAATTGGGTCTTGAATTTGCTTTTGTCCTTTAACATCTATTTCTTCTAAAGGAATAATAGCATTTGCATCTTTTTTAACATCATCAGATTCTCCAGTAAGCATATCTTCTCTTACTTTTAAATCTACAGTTTCAATAAATCTACCATCTGCTGGAACCATATCTCCAGTTTCAAGATAAACTATATCACCAGGGACTAAGTCACTCTTAGAAACATTCATAACTTTACCATTTCTAAGAACTTTAACTTCAATATCTTCGGTCATCTTAGCCAAAGCTTCTGCAGCTTTTTTAGATTTTCCTTCTGTAACAATACCAATAGTAATACCAATTGCTACAGCACATACTATACCAATTGCATCATAATATTCTCCTATAATTGCACTTACTAAAGCTGCAACTAAAAGAATTATCATCATTGGTTCAAGAAGAGCATCTTTTATATCATCTAAAAGACTTCCCTCTTCTTTTTTGGAAAATTCGTTTTTACCAAACTTTTCACTTCTAGTTTTTACTTCTGAATCTGATAACCCTTTTTCAGCATTAACACCTTGCTCTTTTAAGCAGTAATCAATCTTCTCTTTAAAATACTTCATATAATACTACTCCTTATCTGTAATCTGCTGCAATATCGCTTAATCTTATATGATTAGTTCCTTCTCCTAAAGCAGCAAATTTCCATTCTCCATTGTGCTTATACACTTCACCTACAATAAGAGCTGTTTTTCCTGAATAATCATCAGTTAAATTATATTTAATAAGTTCTTTTTTTGAACTATTATCAGCTATTCTTATATAGGCATTTTTAATCATTCCAAAATCCTGCTTTCTTGATTCGCATGCATATATATTGATTACAAACACTAATTTATTTACATCTTTATTAATCTTAGATAAATCAATTAATATCTGTTCATCATCGCCATCACCTTCACCAGTTAAATTATCACCAGTGTGAATAACTCCACCACATTTGCTTTTTAAATTGCCAAAATAAATTAAATCATCTTTATTTTGAAGCTTATCATCTTTAAGCATTATAACTGATGCATCTAAATCTATATCAGCACCCTTTTTCTTTCCAAATAAGCCACGTTTAACTTCAACAGGGTCCCAGCCTAAACCAACTAATAAGTTTTTTAAGCCAGTATTATTTTTAGTTAAGTCAATTCTTTGACCCTTTACCAAACTAATACTCATATTTTTCCTCCATTACACTTACACTTTTGTTAATTAAACATTTAATCCAAAGTTTCTGCAAAGAGCAGCAAGACCACCTGCAAAGCCACTTCCTATAGCATTAAATTTCCATTCCCCATTATGTTTGTATAATTGTGCAACAACTATTGCAGTTTCAACAGAGAAATCTTCTCCTAAATCATATCTTATTAACTCTTCATCATTTTCTTGGTTTACAACTCTTACATAAGCATTAGAAACTTGTCCAAAGTTTTGTCCTCTTTCATCAGCTTCATGTATTGTAACTGTAAAGTTAATCTTTGTTATTCTTGCTGGAATAAGACTTAAATCTATTACTATTTGTTCATCGTCGCCTTCGCCTTCACCAGTAAGGTTATCACCTAAATGTTCTATAGCTCCTGATTCATGTTTTAGATTGTTATAGAATATAAAGTCTAAATCCTCATGAACTTTATCATCATCACCACAACAAAAAGCTGCAGCATCTAAGTCAAAATCATATCCTCCATCATATTTATTAGTGTCCCAGCCTAAACCAACTAATATTTTTTTTAATGATTTGTTTCCTTTTGTTAGGTCAATTTTCTGACCTTTTTTTAGCATAATTCCCATTTTTGCTTCCTCCTAGCTCATATTTATTTAAATAATATTTATAATATTACAATTTTATTTTACTACCTACATAAGTTTTGTTCAATAATTTGTAAAATAAAATTATATTTCACATATGTTTTCAAGTATTTCTTCTAATCCCTTAAGTCCATCACTTTTAGAAATAAATGTTTTGTCATTAACATCTACATTCATAAGAAATGAATTTTTAGGTATATATGCTTTTTTTGAAGCCTTTAAAAGATTTAAATCCATACTTGAATCTCCTAATGCATAAAAACCTTTTTCACCTAAATACTCAGTTAAAAATTTTGCAGCATTTTCTTTTTTTAAGTTTTGTGGTAAAAAGTAAATCTTTCTTCCACTATAATGAGTTTCCCAATTATTTTTTATTAAATAATTTTCAAAATCTATTAAATTATCTTTATTGAAAATAGAATAATCTACTACTAAATAAAAGAATAAATCATAAACCTCTCTAACTTTTAAAATACCAGAAAGGTCTTGATATTTCAAAAATTCATTTTTTACATTATAAAGAGTTTCATTTTTTTTAAGCTCTTTTCTTAAAATATCCTCCCATTCTTTTAAAGGGTTTCCATCTTTTAAAATATATCCACCATTACATACAATTGCAAAAGGAAAGTTTATATTATACTTTTTAAATTCTATCCTTTCATATTGTTCTATGCTTCTTGTGGTGCAAGGAATAAAGGTTTTAGATTTTAATATCTCTTTTAAAGTAATAATAGCTTTTTCAGTCATAAAGGATATATATTCTCCTTCATATTTTTCAATAGGCACTTCTTTTAAGCCTTCTTTTAAAAACTTTTTTGAATAGATTAATGTTCTATCTAAATCTGAAAAATAAATCATTTTTATACATCCTTCATATTTTTAATTATCCCACAGCATTTATAAGCTGATAGAGGATATTCTTCTACGGGCACATTTTTTTCCTTAGCCAAAACTAATATATGTTTAAGTGCCTCATCTTCTATGTTTTTAACTAAAATCTTATAAGGAATTCTTCTTAATAAAACTCTTGTAGTTTCACCTATTCCTGGCTTTATAAAGTTAATATCATAAACTTTATAATCTTTTTTAATATTTTCTACATCTTTATCTCCTATTTTTGTTATTTCATCTTTTGTCCAATTTTTCATCTCCTCTTCTATTTCAGAAGAAACATTTTTAAATTCATTTGATATTGTATCTATATATTCATTAGATAAATCAAATTCCTTTAATTCTTTATAATACTTAGCACCATGAAAATCATCTTTTCCTATAATATCATCTCTTAAAACAGTTCTGCTTACAAGCCCTGAGATTGTAGAATTTAGGCATGCACTTGGAATTAAAAAGTCCTCTCTTATTCCATATAAGCCAGAATATCCAGCACAATCTGCAAGCACTGCTAAAGTATTATCAAGTTTTACATTATACTTTTTATAAAAGTTTTCTAAAGCTTCATCTAAAACCCTTGATATGGTACCCTTTCCAGTCCATCCATCAATAAATTGTAGTTTCATATCTGGATGATTTTTTAAAATATATTTTAGAGCATTCTCATCTATTCCCTTATCTCTTATTATTGATATTGTATAGTGAGGTAAATTTAATTTATATTTATATTTTATATACCTCTTAGCTAAAATTCCTATAGGAGTACCAGCCCTTGCAAGAGAAACTAAAACAACATCTTCTCCTTTTTGCTTTAAAATCTTTTCACACATTATACCCACAGATAAGGCTAATTTTTCTTTAAGCTTTTCAAGTTGAGTTTTATAAAGATTTAAATACACATCACTTACTTGATATTCAATTGGAAGCATTTCTGAGTAATGTCTTCCACTTTGAATGGCTTTTTCTCTCTCTAAATTATTTTGTTCTAATATACAATTTGAAATATCCTTTAAAAGAAATATTACATCATCTTTTGAATAAGAACCAAATTCCATTTATTTCCTCCTTAGCATCTTACTATATTTATTTTTTCTATATTTACTGATTTTAATAGCTTTATAAAATCTTCTATCCTTTTGTCGTTAACCCAAGTTTCAAGGAATAAAAAGCATTCTTTACAATCATTTATATTAAGATTATACAAGTAATTTATGTTGTCGTTGTAAAAGCTATTTAGCTTATATTTTTTCTTTATAGGATATTTTGAGTCATCAAAAGGAATAATAGGACTTCTTGTAATGGAGTGATAATATATATCTCCTCCCATAAATTTACTTATCATCATTGGAATATACATAAATTCCTCTACTCCTAAAGCTAATATTTTATCATTTTCTCTTATATTATTTAGCTTTTCTGAAGAGGCTTTTAAAATATTTATAAGTTCTTCTTGTTCTTTTCTATCTATTCCAAACCTTCCTGTATATTTTAAATACTTTTTATTTTCTAAATGCCTTTTTAAATTTAAATCTAAATAATTAACTTTAGCTTCTTTATTAGGATTTACTTCTTCTATTTTATCTATTAAAGGTTTATTTTCATCAAACTTAAAATCAAAAGCCCCATTAAAAAGATAAACAAATTCAATTTTACAATTTAAACTTTTTGCACTTTTATTAATTTCCTCTTCTCTTTTTTCATCTATCCAATTTAATATAGAAGCTATTACATATTTTTTTGCTTTATACTTTTTTTGAAGTTCTTTTATCATATTTATACAAGTTTTAGCAGTTGTTATTTCATCATCTACTAAAATTAATGTATCTATATCTTTTAAAGCAAATATTTTATCAGTATATAAAATTTGCTCTGTAGCATGAGAATGTTCTTCTAAAAAATCTATTCTATTTAAATTTAAATTTTCTCGAGTGGTATGAATAAAAAGTTTAGAGGATTCTAAATAATTAAGAAAGCTATGAGAAAGTGCTGTTGCAGTTTCTGCAAAACCTATTACAAGCTCTCTTTCCTCTTTATAATTTTCATACTTTTTCTTATAAGCCTTAGCTAAAAGATATCCTAAATTATCAACCTTTTCAGGATTGACAGGAATATGCTTTCCTAAGTTTTTTGATATAAATAAAAATCTTCTTTTTTTGTTATCTCTTAAAGCCAAGTCTAAATAATCCTCTATATTTAAATTTAAAGGATTGTCTTTTATATTAATATCACAACTAAAATCTAAACAATTCATTAAATTTTATCCCCTTATTAAAAACTCCATAAATATTTGATAAAATCATAATTTTTCTTGCCCATTTTGTATGAGGATTTACTTCATTCATTCTTTCACAATTAATGCTTCCACTTATTGAGTATTTACTTCCAATACCATCTAATATGCTTTTTGCATCCATATAGTCTTCATAGCTTATAACATTCATAGCTTGAACAACATTCATTTGAAGAGGATGAATTACAGTTTTACCAATAAATCCATTAAGCTTATCTATTTTAACCTCTTTTATATAGGTATCAAGAATTTCTTTATTATTCATATCATAAACTTCAGAAACACCCCCACTTATAGGAATATCTATTTCATCATTTTTTAATATGCTCATTAAATCAAAGGTTAAATTTTTAAAAACTATATTATCATAAATAGTAAGACTTTTATCTCTTCTTATACCATAGCTACCTAAAATATCTGTAACTCCAACTCTAATATTTAATATTTTGTCACTATGTTCTAAAACTGCTCTTTTTAAATCCTTAAGATATTTATCCTTTAAAGTATAGTCTATAAATTCTATACTTTCTATTATTGGCATAATATAAAGCTTTGAACAGTTTATTTTATCTAGAGCTTCAATAAAAGAGTCTATTTTATTTCCATTTGCTTTAGGTATAACTATTCCAGTAATAATATCTTTATTTTTCTCTAAAATATCTTTAAATTTAAACATTTGCTCTAAGTTACGAGGTCTTATAAAAATTAATGGAACATCTTTTTTATTGCTTAGTTGTATTTCATTTAAAACCTCAGCTAAGTTTTTTATGCTTTCTCCTTCTCCATTTATCCCTATTGCATCCTCTAGACATATGGTAAATGAAGTTAAACCTTTAATTTTACCATTTAAACATTTATATATCATATCTTTTCTTATTGCTGGAACATATATATGCCCACCTAAAGCATATTGTAATATTTTTTTATCTTCATTTTTATTAAATTCTTTAGGAAACTTATGAAAAAGTCTTTTTTCTTCTTTTTCTCCTAAATAATCAAAATATCTCACAAATAATCCCCTTCTATAAATATAATTTAAAAAAAATAAGGCATAAAGTTTCTATGCCTTACTTTTTAATTAAGTATTAACTTAAACTTGTAAGCCAAAGTTTTGGCATAAAGCTGCAAGTCCGCCTTGGAATCCATTACCTATAGCATTAAATTTCCATTCTCCATTATGTCTATAAAGTTCTGCAACAACTATTGCTGTTTCTATAGAGAAGTCTTCTCCTAAGTCATATCTTATTAATTCTTCTCCAGTTTCTTCATTAACAACTCTTACATAAGCATTAGAAACTTGACCAAAATTTTGTCCTCTTGCTTCTGCTTCGTGTATAGTAACAGTAAAATCAATTTTTTCAATTGTATCAGGTACTGCATCTAATTCAATAATTAATTGTTCATCATCACCCTCGCCTGCACCTGTTAAGTTATCACCTAAATGCTTTATTCCTCCTGATGGATGTACTAGATTGTTATAGAAAACAAAATCTGCTTCACTTTTTACTTTTCCATCTCCTGCACAACAAAAAGCTGCACTGTCTAAGTCAAAGTCTGCTCTTCCATCATATTTGTTTACATCCCATCCAAGTCCAATAAGAACTTTTTTAAGTCCTTTATTTCCTTTTGTTAAATCTACTTTTTGTCCTTTTTGTAAAACTATTGCCATAATAAAATCCCTTCCTTATTTTGTATTAATTAAATTACTTAATTTTACAATTAATTATATCAATAAATGTATAAGTTTTCAAGAAGTTGTTTGAAAATTAAGTAAAATTTAAGCTTTATAAAAAACAAAAGCTTTGTTAAACCTTTATAATAATCTTATTTACTTTTTAATAAGATATTATAAACTGTATTATAGTATATGATAAACTATTTTGCAAGAGTTTTTTTAAAAAAATTAGTAAATTTTATCATTTGCTAAGTTATTGATAAAAGATATTTTGTGATATATAATCAAATTAATAAGAATACAAAAATAAAATGAAGGGAGAAAATAATATGTTGAATATAGCAGAATTAAAAGATAATAGGGATTACTTTCTTCCTCTAAGCAAAAGACCATCAAAAGGAGTTTATTTTTATAGGTTTATTGGATATGATGATAATATTTTAAAATTTTTAAAAGAATATGAAAATGCTACTATATCTAATGGTATTTATATAAAAAAGCCTATACAGAACCCAAAAGAAAATACAGTAAGGGACTTTTTTTCTAGAACAAATGAAAACTTTATTCTTACTTTAAGCTTTATACAAAGTAATTTAAGATTATGGATAAGAAATTTAACAAGCTCTCAAGTATCTTTATTAAGTGAAGCTATCTTTGAAAGTCTTGATGAATTAAGAAGAAAAGGTGCAAATAGCAATATATTAAAAAATGCCTATGTTAAGTTTATGTGTTGGAGCTTAAGCTTTGAAAGAGTTTTAAAAAACATAGGAAATGATAATATTCCTAAAGTTTTATATGAAGGAGAAATTTCAAAATATGAAGTATATATGCTTAGAGTATTATTAAAAGCTGGATGTGATATTTTATATGTTAATTTTTCAAGTGAGGAGTCAATTTTAAAATTTGATGGAAATCTTTCTAAAGCTATTTATGGAAAGTTTAAAGGAACTCCTAAAATACATTTTTCGGCTATTAATTTAGAAGAATTTAAAAAGGCTGAAGCAATTAAAGAGGATGTTTCTAAATCTTCTAATAAAGTTGTGACCAATTCATGGATTAAAGAAGATGAAAATTTTTTTGAGCTCTTAGAAAAGAAAAATACTCTTAGAGGAATATTACTAAGTTCATCTAAAATATATAATATGTTTATATCTTACATAGGAGTAGATGAACCTGGTCACTATAATAATAGATTATTTAAATTAAAAAATGATTTAGATAAAAGTGATAAGCCTTTTGTACTAATAGATAGTAAGATAATGAATCCTACTCTTGAAGAGGTTTCAGCTATTAAAAGAGTTAATATTTCAAATAGAAAGCAACTTATTGATTTTATAGCTTTAGCTGTATCAAATAAATTTAATAAAAATTCAATGCCCTTTATAGTTAATGGATTTTTAAAGCTTTTTGAAGAAGAAAAGGATTTAGAGCTTTCTAAGCTTTATAATTTATGTATAAAACTCTTGTGTTGGATGATAAGATATAATACTTTGTTTGAATTTGATGGAGATAACCTTCCAATTTTAATATATTTTGGAGAACTTTCTCCTAGTGAAGGTTCATTTTTAAATCTTTTATCATATATGCCAATAGATGTTTTATATATTTCTCCAACTAAAAATAAAAAAGGAGTTTTCTCTAAGTCACTTGAGTTTGAACTTCAAAACTCTATGGAAATAAATGAATTTCCAAAAAGTGAAATGAAGGTAAAGGTATCCACTGTTGCTTATAATGCAGAGAAAGAAATAGAAAATGAAATTTATAATGATACAGGATTATATAAAAATCAACAATTTGCAAATTCAACTCCTATCACATTAAGAACAACCTATGAAGAAATCTTTATATTATGGGACCAAGAAGCAAAATTTAGACCTTCTTTTAGAACTGATGGATTAAAAGTTTACACCCCAAATATATTTGCAAAGGTATGTGGAGTAAAAGATGAAGATGATAGTAAATATTTTAAAAGCATAAAATCATTAATAAATGATGATACAATATATTATAGAAATATTCCTTTTTTAAAAGAAAAGCATACTTTAAGTTCCTCTTCTCTTAATCAATGTATGGTTAATAATAAAATTGACATTGATAAAATAAAACAGATTAAGGAATATGAGTATGAGTACTTAGATTTAAATACTCAACATTATATAATAAGTAAAATAGAGGAACTTATAAATTTAAATTGGATAAAGTATACAGGAAGTGATTTAAACAATATAATTTTAGGAACATTACTTAACTTAGATAAGCCTACTTTAAAATTAATTCAAAAATTTGATTTTACAAAGAACATTCCTAAAATAGTAATTGTTGATACAACAGAAGAAATGGCAACAATTTATGATTGTATATACCTTTTATTCTTAAACCTTATAGGATTTGATATAGTTATATTCACTCCTACAGGTTATAGAAACATAGAAAAATTTATCATGGATTCTTCTTTTGAAAATCATATAATTGGAGAATTTATGTTTAATTTAAAAGCACCTAATTTTAAAACTTCTACAGCAGAAAAAAAGAGTTTTTTTGAAAGATTCTTTGGATAATTATTAAATTTGAAAGGGGTAAACCAAAATGGCATTAAAATTTTCAAAACCACAAACAACAACAACTACTAATACTAATACTAATATTCAACCAGCACCAACTAATACAAATATTGTTCCTGCTCAAGCTGAAGAGGTACAAGAATTTAACATAGTAGAAAAAAGAAATGAAATAGAAACAGAGCTTTTAAATTCCCCAGAAATTGAAGCACTTACTGCAGAAATTGATATAAGTGACCCTCAAACAATAGTAGCTTTTGGTGGAAATGTAGCAAATGAAATTGCAAAAGCTTCAGATGCTGTTTTAAATAATGTTAATATGAAACAACTAAATGATACAGGAGAACTTTTAAACACTCTTGCTAAGATAATGGATAAGTTTGATATCAATGAAATTAAAGATGATGGACCTAAAGGATTTTTAGGAAGATTATTTAGCAATGCAAAAAAACAACTAGAAGCTATTATCTCTAAATATAATACTATGGGAGATGAAGTTGAAAAGATAAATGTTCAACTTAGACAATATGAAAATGAAATAATTCAATCAAATAAAAAACTTAAAAATATGTTTGAAGCAAATGTACTTACATACCAAGAGCTTGTAAAATACATAGTTGCAGGTCAAAAAGGACTTCAAGAAATTGATGAATATTTAGTACAAATGAACCAAGAATTTGAGCAAACAGGAGATGGCTCTATACAAATTACTATAAATAGCCTTGAAAATGCAAAGATTATGCTTGAACAACGTGTACATGATTTAAAAATTGCAGAAAACATAGCAATGCAATCAGTTCCTATGATAAATACAATGCAATTTAGTAACTTAAACTTAATACGTAAAATAAATTCAGCATTTATAATAACTCTTCCTGTATTTAAACAAGCCTTAGCTCAAGCTGTTCTTCTTAAGAGACAAAAAATACAAGCTGAAGCTATGCAAGCATTAGATGAAAAGACAAATGAAATGATTTTAAAGAATGCTAGAAATACCGTTGCACAATCAAAGTTAACAGCTCAACTTGCTGGAAATAGCTCTGTAAAAATAGAAACTCTAGAAGAAAGCTGGAGAACTATTGTAAATGGTATAGAAGAAACTAAACAAATTCAAGAAGATGCTAAGAAAAAGAGAGCTGAAGACTCTGCTCGTCTTGAAGCAATGAAGGCAGATTATAAAGCTAAAATGGGCACAACTCTTTAGTTTTAAGGTTTAAAGACAAAAGAAAAACTTATTTTAATTTTGGGAGAAAATTTAATGAAAAAAGTAAGTAATAAACAAATGTCAGAGTCATTAAAAATTGGAATTATATTGGCTTTTACTGGAGGCTTTTTAGATGCATATACCTTTCTTGTACGCGGAAAGGTATTTGCTAATGCCCAAACAGGAAATATTGTATTATTAGGGACAAATTTATTTCAAGGGGAATTTAAACAAGCTTTAAGCTATTTAGTTCCCATAGTATCTTTTATAGTAGGAGTATTTATTACTGAATTTATAAAGCTTAAATTTAAAGAAAATGAAAAGCTTCATTGGAGACAAATAATTATTTTTATAGAAATATTCCTTTTAGCTTTAGTTGCTTTTATGCCTCAAAGCTTAAATAACCTTGCAAATATTATAGTTTCTTTTATATGTGCAATGCAGGTTGAAAGCTTTAGAAAGATAAATGGCATTGCTTGTGCAACAACTATGTGCACTGGGAATTTAAGAAGTGGAACTGAATTATTATTTAAATACATAAAAACAAAGGACTCCGATTTAAAACAAAAAAGTATAAATTACTATGGAATAGATTTAACATTTATTTTAGGTGCAGGCCTTGGTGCTGTACTTACAAATATATTTGATGAAAAAGCAGTTCTTGTTTGTTGTGTTATTCTTTTTATTGGCTTTCTTGTAATGTTTATAAAAGAAGATATTCTTATATTTAAAAGCAAATAAGTTTAAAATAGGCTGTTGCATAAAGAGATGCAACAGTTCTTTTATGTAAAAATGTTTTTATATTTTAATAGAAAGTCTTCATTAAATATTTTATTATAAAAGCAAATGCACCACCGCTTATTATAATTCCCATTTTTATTTTTTTTATACAATTTTGTGTAAAGAAAATGTTAGTTTTCTTTAATTATACTACAATTCATTAAAATTACATTGACATTTTTTTTGCTAAGAGATATCCTTTATTAAATAGGGTAAAAATATACTTAATTTTGGAGGAAAAAATGAAAATTATTATTGTTGGTTGTGGTAAAGTAGGATGTACTATTGCTGAACAATTAGACCAAGAAGGACATAATATCACGTTAATTGATACAAATTCAGAAGTTTTAGAAAAGATGTCAAATACTCTTGATGTAATTGGTGTAATAGGTAATGGAGCAAGTTATAAAATTCAAATGGAAGCTGGAATAGTAAAAGCAGATTTATTAATTGCAGTAACCTCTTCTGATGAGCTTAACCTTCTTTGTTGCTTAATAGCTAAAAAAGCTGGTAATGTTCACACTATTGCTCGTGTACGTAATCCTGTTTATAGAGAAGAAATTAATTTTATAAAAGAAGAGCTTGGTCTTTCTATGGTAATAAATCCAGAACAGGTAACAGCCTCAGAAATAGCAAGGCTTTTAAGATTTCCATCTGCCATTAAAATTGATACCTTTGCTAAAGGAAGAGTTGAACTTTTAAAATTTGAAATAGGTCCTAAATCAATATTGCATAATATGATGGTTTCAGATATTTCTTCTAAACTTCATTGTGATATTCTTATTTGTGCAATAGAGCGTAATGAAGAGGTTATTATACCATCTGGTAATTTTATATTGTGTGAAAAAGATAAAGTTACAATTGTTGCATCTTCTAAGAATTCAAGTGACTTCTTTAAAAAGATTGGACTTTTAAATCAAAGAATTAAAAATGTAATGCTTATAGGTGGTGGAAAAATTTCTTTTTACTTAGCTAAAGCATTACTTTCAATGGGTATGAATGTAAAGATAATAGAAAAAGATAAAGAAAGATGTGAATATTTAAGCAATCACTTACCAGAAGCAATGATTATAAATGGTGATGGAACAGACCAAACCCTCCTTTTAGAAGAAGGAATTCAATACACAGAAGCCATAGCTTCCCTTACTAATTATGATGAAGAAAATATAATGCTATCACTTTATGCTAAAAGCAAATGTAATGCAAAGCTTATAACAAAGGTAAATAGATTAACTTTTGAAAATATAATAAATGGACTTCCTCTTGGAAGTATTATTTATCCTAAATTCATAACTTCTGAAAGGATTCTTCAATATGTAAGAGCTATGCAAAATTCCTTAGGAAGTAATGTAGAAACTCTTTATAAAATTGTAAATAATAAAGTTGAAGCTTTAGAGTTTCGTGTAAGACAAAATTCTTCTGTTGTGGGAATACCTCTTGAAAAGCTTAAGCTTAAGGATAACTTATTAGTGACATGTATAAATAGAAATGGACGAATTATCACTCCTAGAGGACATGACACTATTAATATTGGTGATACAGTTATTGTTGTTACAACTAATACTGGGCTTAATGATTTAAAAGATATTCTTAAAAATTAAGTGAGGTTTATTTTATGAATAGTTCAATTATAAGATATATATTAGGACATGTTTTAAAATTTGAAGCTTTATTTCTAGTTCTTCCTTGTCTTACAGCATTAATTTACAAAGAAATAGAAGGCATTGCTTTTGCTATTATACTTGTTTTATGTTTTATATTAGGAAGTATATGCACACATACAAAACCTAAAAACACTGTATTTTATGCAAAAGAAGGCTTTGTTACAGTTGCTTTAAGCTGGATTATATTAAGTGTAATGGGAGCACTTCCTTTTGTAATAAATGAAGAGATTCCAAGTTTTACAGATGCCTTGTTTGAAATAATTTCTGGATTTACAACAACAGGAGCTAGTATTTTATCAGATGTTGAAGCACTCTCTCATTGTTCATTAATATGGAGAAGCTTTTCCCACTGGATTGGAGGAATGGGGGTTTTAGTCTTTATTTTAGCTATACTACCCTTAGCTGGAGGAGGACATAGCATGCATTTACTTCGTGCAGAAAGTCCAGGTCCTTCTGTTGGAAAATTAGTTCCTCGTTTACGTTCAACAGCAATGATTTTATATGGAATCTACTTTTTTATGACATTAATAGAACTTATTATTCTATTAATAGCAAAAATGCCACTTTTTGATGCTATATGTACTTCATTTGGTACTGCAGGTACTGGAGGATTTGGTATAAGAAATGATAGTATGGCTGGATACTCTAGTATTATACAAATAATAGTTACAATTTTTATGATTCTATTTGGAGTTAATTTTAATGTTTATTATCTCTTTTTAATAAAGAAACCTAAGGAAGCATTAAAATGTGAAGAACTAAGATATTATTTAGGTATAATAGCCTTTGCTGGTTTATTTATAACAATTAATATAAGAGGATATTTTCCAAGCATATTTGAAGCTTTTCGCCACGCACTCTTTCAAGTTGGCTCAATAATAACAACTACAGGCTTTGCTACTGAAGACTTTAATATATGGCCTCAAGCATCAAAAACAATACTTGTTATACTAATGTTTGTTGGAGCGTGTGCTGGAAGCACAGGAGGAGGAATTAAGGTTTCTCGTTTTGCTCTTTTATTAAAAACAGTAGGAAAAGAACTATCACATTTAATTCATCCAAGAAGCATAAAAATAATAAAATTTGAAGGAAAAAAGGTTGAACATGATGTTATACGTTCAGTTAATGTATTTTTAATAACCTATGTTATGATATTTGCCTTTTCAGTTTTATTTATATGTGTTGATGGATTAGATTTAACAACTAACTTTACTGCTGTTGCAGCAACTCTTAATAACATAGGACCAGGGCTTGAATTAGTTGGTCCTACTCAAAACTTTGGCTTACTTTCAAACTTTTCAAAGTATATTCTTATGTTTGATATGCTTGCAGGAAGATTAGAATTATTCCCTATGCTTATACTATTTGCACCAGCTACTTGGAAAAAGTAAAAAAATTCCCTTCTAGAAGGGAATTTTTTTATTATTAGGAAATTGTATCATTATCTAAGTTACAAATAACTTGCAAAAGAATAATTAACACTTTTTTTATTCATCCTTTAAAGCACCAATTTTTACTCCTTCATTAATTATTGCTAAAATAAGCTCCCATAATTCTTCTGAAGTTTCCTTTATAACACTCATCCTTCCTAAAACCATAGATTTTGTTGTATTATTCTCCTTCCAAGCTCTTCCACCAGTTGCAATGTTATTTAAAATAGGTTGTATTCTATCAAGACACGCTGCATACTTACTTTCAATAGTCTTCATCTCTTCAAATTCATTCCATAAATCATAAATTATCTTAGCTTGGTCTTTAGGAAGAATATTAAATATTCTATCAGCTGCCTTAACTTCCCTTTCTCTTTTAGTTAAATTACCTTCCTTATCATAACAAAAAGTATCTCCTGCATCAATTTCAACTAAATCATGGATTATAACCATATTTATAACCCTTTCTATATTAACATCTTCTTTTATATATTCTTTTAACAAAGGAGCCATTAATGCTAAATGCCAAGAATGCTCTGCATCATTTTCAAATCTTTCTGAATTTGTAACATAAGTCCTTCTCATAATTTCCTTAGCTTTATCAACTTCTACTATAAATTTAATTTGATCAATCAATCTTTTCTCCATTTTAATATCACCTCAAGTACTATTATATCTTAATTTCTTTTTATATTTAGTCATAAAAAATTATTTTTTCTTAAAAGATATATTACTTATAACATAATAACTGTCTGTAGTTCAGGAAGGAACATAGGTTTTGAGAACATAAGTTTGATTACTTGATGAAAATATGTTATATTATTATTAATAATATAGTGAGGTGGTTTCATGATAGATATAAAAGATAAACAACTTGAAATATACAATTTTTTAAAAACATATACAGAAAATAAAGGCTACCCCCCTTCTGTAAGAGAAATATGTGAGGCGGTAGGATTAAGCTCTACTTCAACAGTTCATGGACATTTAAAAAGATTAGAAAAAAAAGGACTTATAAAAAGAGATCCTTCAAAACCAAGAGCTTTAGAAATTGCTGAACTTAATCAAAGCAAAAAAGAAATGATAAACATTCCAATAATAGGAAAAGTAACAGCAGGACTTCCTATTCTAGCCACAGAAAACATTGAAGATACATTCCCAGTCCCACTTGAATATGTAAAACACGATAGAGAACTTTTTATGCTAAGAGTAACTGGGCAAAGCATGATAAATATTGGTATTAATGATAATGATTTAGCTATTATAGAAAAAAAAGAATCAGCAGAAAATGGAGACATAGTAGTTGCATTAATTGATAATGAAGCTACCATAAAAAGATTCTTTAAAGAAAATGGTCACTTTAGATTACAACCAGAGAATGATACAATGGACCCTATCATAGTAGAAAACTGTAGCATCTTAGGAAAGCTTGTAGGTATATACAGACAATATTAGTTAATTTTAATTTTTAAGAATAATTTATAAAAAAATTAAAACTAATATTAAAAGAAATTGACTATCCATGAAATGAGTAGTCAATTTCTTTTAATATGTTTTTTTCTTTATCTTACTATTAAGATTTTAATTACTTGATACCTTTAATATATTTTTTTTAGTTTCTATACTGCTTGCAAAACCAATTAATTCCTTTATTCTAAATGGTCCATATGGAATTTGCTCATCTAAAATAGAATAAATAGATATAGGTGAGGTCATAGAGTTAATAACATCTGCTTGTTTAAGAAAACTTTTCAATTTCATTCCTTCTGCTAATCTTTTACTATTTAAAATTTGTTTCATTATTTCTGATACACTTGCATTAATATCATTACATACTAAGTATGCAAAATTATCTGCTGTATATTCTGATACTCTACTCCACTGACATGCTGCTAATTTAAAAGTTGAACTATATACATCTAAAGCTTCTTTACTAATTGTAGATGCTAATGGAATAAATGATACTGCATTTGTTCCTACCTGGCTTATTATACCTAATGCTTTTGAAAATTGTTCACATAATATTTCATATTTTATATGATTTTCTTTTATATGACATACTTGTCTTGCTATAGCAAATTCAAGTTCTTTTTCAGTAAAATCTTCTAATGTTTTTGATGAAATTTGTATCCAAGGGTTATCATATCCTTCCGCATTAACATCATAATAAAAGCTTTCATATATGTATATTTTAGGTATTTTTGTATCACTAATTTTACATACTTTTTTTACTACTTTATATAGCTCAGAAAATTGCTCCTCATTAACTTCAACAGATTTACCTATTAAATCTGGTAATAAATTTTCTTCTTCCTAAAGAATCTCTTAAAGTAGTAGTATCTCCCATAGTAGTACTAATACCTTTTGCTCTTCCTAATGAATCTGAATAAGTTGTAGTTGAACCATCTTTATGTGAATATCCTAATGACTGTCCTAATGAATTTCTATATATAGTAGACATAAATTATTCCTCCTAACTTAATAATTAAGAATTGATGCTTAAAAAATCAACTACAAATTTAACAATTCTGACTTTTTTTATTAAAATCTTTTTGAGTAATAACACCCGAATCAAGGAGTTCCTTGTATGATTTTAACTTTTGAAGATTTTATATTCAAGTTTTCTTAATTACCAGTTTGGTTCTTCAACTAAATTTACATTTGATAAATTTATCTTCAATTCACTATATATACTTGATACTGATATATCAGTAAAGTCCTTTTCTGAAAATAATTTATATTCATTATTTGTATCTAGTCTATATATCTTAACTTTCTTACTAATTGGAGAAACAATCCAATATTCTAATACTCCATATTCTGCATATAATAAAAATTTCTCTACTGTATCATCATCAGAATTACTAGGTGATAATACCTCTACTATTATCTGTGGTATTCCTATAATTCCTCTATAAAATTCCTGCTTTTCATCACAATACACCATTAAATCAGGAACTACTTCAGCTTTCTTAGAAGTTAAGAGTTTTCTTAATTTAGTTTTGTTAGTTAGTATTTCATCTATATTGTCTTTAGTTAAGAATAAAGCATATTCTTGTCTAGCTTTACATTTGCTATTTCTAAAATAATTCTTAAATTGTGAAGTTAATTCATCTAATGTATTCATATGATTTAGTCTTGGTCTAGGTGACATTAATCTTCTTCCATTTATCCATTCTTCTGTAGTATAATCACTTATAAATTCCATACTAAAACCTCCTAAATTATTAAAACATAAATTTACTTAATTCTATGTTTAAAGTCTATCCAAAACATATCTCTGTTAGTTCTACCATTAGTATACTTTAAAATTCCATATAAATCCCAATCTACTAATCCTATATTATCTAAAACTTCGTCAACAGCCACATTATGTTTATCTATAACACGCTCTTCTAAATAATTATATAAAATATCTTCATTTACCTCTTCATTAAAAGAAGTATGAAAAAAGAAAGGAGTTGGATAATCTTCTTTTCTTTTAGATAACTTTGTAAAAGTAAACTTTTTAGTATCTGTATCATAATTTAATAATCCTATTATCTTATCTTTTCTTAGAAAATTGTAACTCTCTAACATAGTGAATTCTCTCCTTTAATAGTTGTATTATAAATTCAATTCTATATGGCTTTAAATACTTGCTATAAGATTGAATTAAAGATACATAGTTTTTCTCAAGGTTATCTAAATCTAAACTATGGTATTTTACTAAACCTAACTGCTCTCTATTGCATGTATTAAAACACTTATTGTAATCACAATCTAGAAGCAAATCTTCAATTGTTTCATCTAAAAAAGTTATATCCTCTATATCAGCTCCTAAACTTAAGCCATTATCATATAATGGTGATAAAATATTGTTATTAATAAAGCCAAAATTTCTCCAGTGTCTATCAGTATTATTAATAAGAAAATCAAAAACTATCATATTATCAATATTTAATCTTTGATTAGGAAAATCTGTTATAATATTTTTATATAAATCATTCATTGAAGTACCTAAATATAAACTTCTAACGCTATTAAATTCATCATTATCATTTAAAAACCATTTACTTCTACAAATTAAAGTATCTTTATATATAATATTATTATAAGATAAATCTACTGTTGCCAAAGAATATTCTGCAATAGATATACCTAATAATTTACCTATATCATAGGCTAGACATTCAGATACTGGTTCTAATGGTGAAAATCGATTACCTATTAATCTTCCTGTTTTAACTAAATAACGTGTATTATCAATATATTTATCATATTTAAAATATAAACCTTGAGATGATGATCTTATATCAGATACACCATTGATACTGTTATCTATATTCATACCTTCTACCTCTATATTGATACTAATTTGCTTAAATAAAAGGAAGCTTTGCAAAAAGAATTTTAATCATAATATATAGCATATTTTATATATAAAGCACGATAATTATGTGGAATATTTTTTTTGCAACTGCTCCTTATTTATATTATTTTTCCCCTTATTTTAATATATTATTAAGTGCTATAAGAATTCCTATTTTAGCATGGTCAAAGGTTAGTCCACCTTGAAGGTATGCTATATATGGTTCTCTTATTGGTGCATCTGCTGATAGTTCTATTGATGAACCTTGTACAAATGCTCCTGCTGCCATTATAACTTGGTCTTGGTATCCTGGCATGTCCCATGGCTCACATTCTACATAAGAATCTATTGGTGAACCATATTGTATTCCCTTACAGAATTTAATAAGCTTTTCTGGTTCTCCAAATTTAATTGCTTGAATTATATCACTTCTTTTATCTGTATATTTAGGAAGTACTTCAAAACCTGCAATTTCCATTATTCTTGCACAGAAAATTGCCCCTTTAACAGCTTCCATAGCAACATGAGGTGCTAAGAATAATCCTTGGAAGAGGCTTCTCATAAGACCAAATGTAGCTCCACACTCTCCTCCTATTCCAGGAACAGTTAATCTAAATGCAGCTTGTTCTACTAAATCCTTTTTACCTACTATATATCCACCAGAAGGAGCTATTCCTCCACCTATGTTTTTAATTAAAGAACCTGCAATTAAATCTGCTCCAACATCTGTTGGTTCTATTGTATCTATAAATTCACCATAACAATTATCTACAAAAACAAATACATCTTTTCTTAAATTTTTAACAAAGCTTATGGCCTCTCCTATTTCTGAAACAAGGAATGCATTTCTCCATCCATATCCTGTACTTCTTTGAATATGTACAATTTTTATGCTTTCATCTTTTAGAGCTTCTTCTATTTTTTCAAAGTCAAACTTTCCATTTTCTTTTAAATCTACTTGTTTATATTTTACTCCATATTCTTTTAAAGAACCTATATTTTCATTCCCTGTGATTCCAATTATATTATGTAGGGTATCATATGGTTTTCCTGCAATACATAAAAGGGTATCATTAGGTCTTAAGTTTCCAAATAAAGCAGCACCTATAGCATGAGTACCATTAACAAAATGAGGTCTAACTAAGGCAGCTTCTGCATTAAATACTCTTGCATAAACCTTGTCTAAAGAATCTCTTCCTATATCATCATATCCGTATCCTGAAGAATTAGTAAAATGAGAATCGCTTATTCTTTCTTCTTGGAAGGCTTTTAAAACCTTCATTTGATTAAATTCTCTTATTTCATCATACTTTTTAAATTCCTCTTCAACATCTTTTAATGCTCTTTCATATAAATCAAAGGTTTCCTCCTTAAATCCATATTGGCTTTTTAATAATTCTTTTGTTAAGTTTAACATATATTCCTCCAAAATTTATACTATTTTTTATTTACTTGATAATCATTTATAAAATAAGCTATTGTTAATAAAACTGATAGATATATATTTATTCCAAATACAAATCCAAATGAACCATATAAATATAATTTATTAAAGAATTCACCTGCAAATGATTTAAATAATTCATGAATTTCTCTAGGGTCCATTTTATCAATTTGTGTTTTTGTAATTTCTTTTAAATGAACACTATAAATTAAATTCTGCATATTATTTATTACAGAACTTAAAAGTCCATCACAAACGATAAATGTTAAATAATCTTTAGTTTTATCATCAACAATTTCATTTATATTATTTGAAATATTTTGTATATTTTTATCTAATATTTCAATGTTTATTAAGTTAAAATGTTCATTTTCAAATATAAAATCTATCATATTTTTTATTGATTCATTACCTATAAAGTATGAAATTTTATGACTTTCTATATTATCATACAACTTATTTGAAATCTTTTCTACATGAATATTAAAACTATTACTGTTTAAAACTTTATTTAATATAAAATCTGTAGAATATTTAATATCTTCATATTTTATATTATCTAGGCTAAGATTTTTTATAGGAATAATATAATATTCTTTAGCTATACTATTTAGATACAATGAAGCTTCATTTATATTTTTATTAAAGTTTTTGCTTAACTCATTTAATACAATAATTATATCTTTATTAAATTTATTATAAACCTTATCTAAGCTATCTAAATTAACATTATATAAAACAGTTTTTAATTTTATATTTGTTATTTTATTTAGAGATACATTTATAATATTATCTATATCTTCTTTTAAGCTATCTGTACTATATAGCATATCAAAAATATTATCTATTACTTTGTCTGTATTTATTTCACTTGCTTTTAATTGAAGAACTCTTATTTCTTTTGGGTATATAACATTATTTAATCCTGCATTTAATACCCCTGCTATTTCAAATACTCTATCATTTATAAAACCTTCTATTTTTTTATCTATAAGAACATCTACACAATTGCTTAAAATTTCATCTCCACCCATAAAATTATAGGCCATCTTTTCAAGGAAATTAAGATTTTCTGAAACTTTATTGCTAACAAGAGTTTTTATATCTTCTTTTTTATTTTTTACAAGTTTTATTAATTGAAGAGCTACAAAATCACCTAATTTATATAGATTTTTATCTAAAGTTATTTTTATTGCTCCATTAAAAGCAGTTCCTATTGTCTTATCTTCATCTATTTCTTTTGAAAGGAAATTTGTAACCTTAGTTTTTGCATATACTCTTAAATCTGAATAAATAAAGTTTTTAGTATATTCTTCAGCTTTATTTTTTACAATTTCAATAGTAGTTTCATTTAAAATACTACTTAAAGATTTATCTATTGCCTTTTCATATAATGCTTCATTTTTAAATATTATACTTTTTATAAATTCCTCTTTGAAAAATTTTGAATAATTTTCATTTAAAATAGAAAATATTTTTTCATCAATTTTATTTTCAAGTATTTCTAAATTTTCTTTTGGAACTATGTTATTTATATTCTTTTTATCATCTTTAATTTTTTCTAATTTTTTACTTAATAATGTACTATAATCAATTTCTTTAACTTTTTCTATAGCTTTATTAAAATAAGATTTTTTTAAGTATTTTCCTACTTTAGTGTTAGATAAATATTTAAATACACGTTTTCTTTTAGTTAATATGCTTTTAACAAAGTTATATAAAGAATTTGCTATACTATTACTCTTTTTAGTTATAAAGTTTAAAATTAATTTATAGTTGTCAGCTTTTATATAAGATGAAAGTTCATTTACTCCTATATCGTGTTTATTTTTAAAGAATTCTTTTAATTTTCCTCCATTTAAAAGCTCTCTATCTATAACATTACCTATTCCTTCTGATAAATTATCTTTATGAGAAGGAATATATCCTAATGAAAAATGCTTAAGTAAAGGAATTTTAGCTAAAAGTTTATTTCTAGTATAAGGCTTAAATAACATTGTTATAGCTATTACATTAGTTAAAACACCTATAGAAGCCATAATTATACAAGAAGATATAGTTTTTATAGGTAAGCTTAAGGAAGCATTTGCTGTAAAAAATCCAAATATAATTCCAACAAAAAGACCTAATGCTCCTCCAAATATAGATATAGGCTTAAGCTGATTTCCCATAAATCTTTGAGCTATATTACATATTTCATCTTCATCTTGAATTATAAGATTATCATAAATTACTTTTTTAATTTTTCCTTTTAATAAGTTTTCTGCATTTTCACTTAAATATTTATGTCCTTTTTCACATATAAAATCTGAAGTTTCTTTTTTTGAAATTTTTAAAACAAGGTCATTTATTTCATTATTTTCATACTTATTTAATTTGACTTTAACTTCTTTTGTTAAAACCTTTGTTAAAAAGTTATTTAAAGCTTCTTTATTATTTTCATAAGTTTCTTTTAAATCTAAAGAATAAAGTTTTTCTTGAATTTTTTCATTTAATACTTTAGGAATAGATTTATTTTTCTTTAAATACCTTCTTCCTAAGACTTTAGTAGCCTTTGAAAGCTTTTTTGCCTTTTCACTTTTTATAATTTCTCTAAGCTTTAAATTTAAAATTTCATTATATTTAGTATTTATAAATTCTAGAGAAATTTTTTCAGCTTTTTCATTTAAAGATTTTTTATTTTTAAGGATATACTCATAAATTTTATTTTTACCACTTTTATCAAAAAGTTCTTTTAAATCAATTTTCAAAAATAATCCTATCTTTTTTGAAGAAAGCTTTAATAATATCTTATTTATTAAGCCTTCTCCATTTTTTGAAAATGAGTTCCTTAAACTATTAGTTATTTTTGTAATTGTATTATCATTTAGTATATTTAAACTTTCAATTTTATTTATTAAGTCTTTTATTTTAGTCTCTTTAAGAAAAACTATAATCTTTTCTGTAAGTTCTTTAGAAACCTCTTCTTTTGTTTCATCATCATCTATGTAATTTAACATTTTACCAATTATATCAGAAGAGGAAGCTACATCACTTAATAAATTTTTTCTTACTAATTCTATTATTTTTTTTCTTAAACCTTCATCAAGGTCACCAATACCTTCATCTATAGATTCTTCTATTAAATCATTAAAATTTTCTTCATTTACTTTAACCCATTCTGCTACATATGGAAGAAACTCATTTAAGCTTTTATTTATAAAATCAAAAATACTATCTTCAAACTTTTCAGGAATGATATCATATAATGTAAAAGCTGTTTCATCTAGCATTTCTATATCTTCATCATTTAAAGGAATTTCTTTTTTAGATTTTGATGGCAAAATATTATATAATGTAGAATCTATGTTTCTTAAAATATCTAATACCTTATTTAATATATTTGAAATTAATTCAGAGCCATTATTACTATTTAAGTATTTATTAATATAATCATATAAATTATGACTTAAGATTTTTATATCCTCTTCAGTAAATATTTCTGAAAAGCTCTTATCTTTTAAGCTTATTTGAAGTTTATCTATAGCATCATCAATATTAAGACAATTATAAACTTTTTCTAAAAATTCTTTAAGCTTTTCAGGATTATTTATTATTGATGATATACAATTTCTTGTCATATCTTCTAAACTATCTTTTAAAAATTCTTTAGAATTATCACTTAAAACATCATTTAAGCATAATGATGTATTTTCATTATAGATATCATATATAATATCTTGAAGTTCTTTATTATTTTCAGCTTCTTTTAAAATAATATTATATAAGTTTTGACTTAATTCGTTTATATATTCCTTTTTTAAAACATCCTCTAAAGTAAAATTTTCTAAAGCATTATTACATAAATCCGAAAAAATATTTTTAAAATTAGAACTTATATAATTTTCTATATGAGTTCTTGTTTCATAATACCCTGGAATTTCTTTTATTTTTTTACTATTAATTTTTTCTGGAAGACATTCATTAAAAAAATCTTTACTTACTTTTAAAATAGCTTCTTTAAACTCTTCAGATTCAATTTTATCTTTTAATGTATTTCCATTTATTATATCATCTTCTACTAAAGAACTAATTTCATCTACAAACTTCTCTTTATTTTTTTTGACTACTCCTCCTAATTTTAAAGGAGTATATTCTTTAAAAAGCATATTAACAGCATAGGTATTTGTAATATATCCAGCAAAAGCTCCTAAAATACCTTGTATAAGAATAAAGCCTATATTTCCCATTATTTTATCACCCCACAATGTTAACAATTAATTATTAAAATCTTTAATTATATAATCAAGTATTTCATCATAGCTAAGAGAATCTTTATCTAAAAATTTAACTCTAGGGTCTCTTCTAAACCAAGTAAGCTGACGTTTTGCATAATTTCTAGAGCCTTGTTTTATCATATCTACAGCTTCTTCTAATGAGATATTTCCTTCTAAGTAATATAAAATTTCTTTGTAGCCTATTCCTTGCATAGACTGCATTAAAGAATTATACCCCATTTCTTTAAGTTTTATACATTCATTTAAAAGTCCTTTTTCCATCATAATATCTACTCTTAAATTTATTCTTTCATAAAGTTTTTCTCTATCCATATTAAGCACAAAATAATGTATATCATAAGGACTTTCATAAAAGTTTTCTCCTGCATTATATTCACTAAAAGGCTTACCTGTTGTTTTATAAACCTCAAGAGCACGAATAACCCTTTTTCTATTATTAGGATGAATTTCTCTATAGCTTACAGGGTCAATATCTTTTAGCATTTCATGAACATATTCATTTCCCTTCTCATAAGTTAAATCCATTAAATATTTTCTATACTCTTCATCCTTTTTAGATTCAGTAAAATTCATATTACAAGTTAAAGCATTTATATAAAGCCCAGTTCCCCCTGCAATTATAGGAGTTTTTCCTCTAGAGATTATATTTTCTAATGCCTTAATTCCTAATTCTTTAAAATCAGCCACAGAAAACTCTTCATCAGGGTCAACAATATCTATCATATGATGAGGAATGCCCTTCATCTCTTCCCTAGAAACCTTAGCAGAACCAATATCCATATACCTATAAATCTGCATAGAATCCGCAGAAATAATCTCACCATTAACTCTTCTAGCTAAATCCACAGAAAGCTCAGTCTTCCCAACAGCCGTAGGTCCACCAAGCACTATAACCTTATCCTTCATTCTTAAAATTCACCTTCTTTTTTATTTGTTTTTAAAATTTACTATTATCTATATCAGTCAAATTTTAATATTTAATTTTTATTCATAAATTTATTAAGTGATTTATTTAAATTTTAGTATAAAAAATTTATTTATATTGTATTTGACTAATGCTAATTTTTTACTATTCATAAGTGGCTTTCATATTTTGTGAAGCAGCGACTTGGAGCCTGTCGACGGAGCAGCTGAACAAAGATATGAAATCCACTTATGTGCCTAAAGTTAGGATTTTGCCAAGTTACACAATACGCCTAAATTTCTTTTCCAAATCATAATTAGTAAATTTTATTATAGTTGGCCTTCCATGAGGGCAATGAAATGGATCGTCTATGTATCTTAAGTCTTCTACAAGTTTTATCATTTCTTGTTCAGATAAAATATCATGCCCTTTAACTGCTGCCTTACATGCCATAGTGGCTATTTTGTTATATTTAACCTCAGTTGTTTTTCCACTTCCAAGTTCTTTTATATTATCTAAAATATTTAAAAATAATCCTTTTGCATCAAGCTTTCCTAAAAAATAAGGCACTTCTTTTAAAGCTAATGAATTTCCTCCAAACTCTTCTAAGGAAAATCCTGCATTTTTAAATATTTCTTTGTTTTCTTCATAATAAGAAAGGTCTTCTAAGGTTAAATCTATAACAGAAGGCACTAAAAGAGGCTGAACTACAATGCTTCCTTCTTCTATGCTCTTAAAATATTTTTCAAAAAGAATCTTTTCATGAGCTGCATGTTGGTCTATCATATATAAAACTTCATCATATTCTCCTAATATATAGGTTCTATTAAATTGTCCTATTATTCTTAAAGGAGGAAACTTAGGAACTCTTTCTTCAAGCTTTGTATTAGATAAATTTTCACTAGAAATTTTTTTATTAGTTTCTAAACTTTTATTTAATGAATTTTCATTTTCTAAAATTTCTGTTTCATTTATTTTGCCACTTTCTAATTTTTTTTCTATTTCATTTAAATTGTTGCTTCTTGTATTTATTTCTTTAGAAGATTCTCCATATAAGTTACTTGAATTTATAGTTGGCACTACATAACTAGGTTCTTTATAGCTTTCTGTTTCATTTATTTTTTCATTGTTATAAGAAAGCTTTTCATAATTTAGATCTACCGGAAACTCAACTTCTGTTATTTTCTTACTTTCAAATGATTTAAAATTTACTTTTTCCTCTTCATTAGGTTTTATGTCAAATGCTATTTCTTTAAATTCATCCTTTTTAAATGTATCATCTTTAGATGTTTTCATTTCAAATTCTTTAAACACTTCATTTCTTAGAGCCTCATGAACAGTATCAAAAACCTTTTTAAATATTAATCTATCATCTTTAAATTTAATTTCTGCTTTGCTAGGGTGAATATTAACATCCACTTCTTCTGGGTAAACCTCTATAAATAGTATAAAGAAAGGAAATTTATTAACTGTGCTAAAGGATTTAAAAGCATTTTCTACTGCAACAGTTAAGGTTTTATGCTTAATATATCTTCCATTTACAAAAATGCTTTGATTATTTCTTGACCCTCTTGCAATAGATTCTTTTCCTATGTAGCCATATATGGTTAAAGTATCTTCTGAATGTTCAAAGTAAATAATATTTTCTCCAATAGTTTTTCCATAAACAGTTCTTATAACATCTAAGAGATTGCTATTTCCATAGGTATTTAAAATCTTCTTTCCATTATTAAAAAGCTTAAAGCTTATATTAGGGTTTGATAAAGCAATTCTACATACAATATCAGATATTAATGAAGCTTCTCTTGAACTGGTTTTTAAAAACTTCTTTCTTGCTGGGACATTAAAAAATAAATCTCTTACTTCTATTGTAGTTCCTTTATTTATTCCACATTCATTAAAGGATAGGATTTCTCCACCCTCTATTGTTATTTCACGCCCAAAAGTTTCTTCTTGGATTTTAGATTTTAAGTTTACTTTAGAAACAGAGGCAACTGATGGAAGAGCTTCTCCTCTAAAGCCTAATGTATTTATTGAAAATATATCAGAAGAATTTTTTATTTTACTTGTAGCATGAGGAAGAAATGCCTTTTTTATATCATCTGGATGAATTCCATCTCCATCATCTACTATTTTTATTAAAGAAGAGCCTCCTTCTTGTATTTCTATTGTTATATTCTTAGCATTTGCATCAATGCTATTTTCTATAAGTTCTTTAACAACAGAAGAAGGTCTTTCAACGACCTCTCCTGCTGCAATTTTATTAGATGTATTTTCATCTAACAGGTTAATTCTTTTCAAAATCTAACCCTCCTGTTCTATTCTTTTAGCTTCCTTAACTAAACTATATAATGTGTTCATTGCATCTAAAGGAGTCATATTTAAAATATCACAATCTGCAAGTTTTTTAAGAAGGCCTTCTTTTTCCATATAATTAAAGTCAAGCTGCATGACAGGCATTTTTTTCATCTTCTTTGGTGATACAATTTTCTCCTCCACCATTAAATCTTTCTCAGTTTCTTTTATTGCAGAGCTTTCTTCTTTCTTAACCTCATAAGAGTTTGAAATTTCTTCTGCTGCTAATTTATTAGAATCATTTTCAGAAGAATTATATTTAAATTCTTTTGATGATGAATTTTCTTCAAGACCTTCTAAAATTTCTTTGGCCCTTTCAATTACATCTTGAGGAAGTCCTGCAAGCTTTGCAACCTCTATACCATAAGATTGGTCTGCTCCTCCTTCAACTATTTTTCTTAAAAAGATTATATTATCTTCATACTCTTTAACAGCTACAGAATAATTTTTAACTCCCCTTATGTTTCCTTCAAGCTTTGTTAATTCATGATAGTGAGTTGCAAATAAGGTTTTACATCTTAAATCTTCATTTTTTGAAATATGCTCAATTACTGACCAAGCTATGCTTAATCCATCATAAGTAGAAGTTCCTCGTCCCACTTCATCTAAAAGCACAAGACTTTTTGAAGTAGCATTTTTTAATATATTAGAAACTTCCCACATCTCAACCATAAAGGTAGATTTTCCTCCAGCTAAGTCATCCGAAGCTCCTATTCTTGTAAATATTTTATCACACACAGAAATATTTGCATAACTTGCAGGTACAAAAGACCCCATTTGTGCCATTAAAGTGATTAAAGCTACTTGCCTCATATATGTAGATTTACCTGCCATATTAGGTCCTGTAATTAAAAGAAGTTGATTATCTTCTTTATTAAGTAGGGTATCATTAGATACAAATTCTCCCTTTGGTATAACTCTTTCTACAACAGGGTGTCTTCCTTCTTTTATATCTATAATTTCCTCTTCATTTATGATAGGTTTAACATAATTATTTTCAAGTGCAACTATTGCTAAGGTAGATAATGCATCAAGATTTCCAAGAACTCTTGCACTTTTCTTTAACCTTGAAATTTCTCCTTCAACTTTTTTTCTTATTTCAACAAAAAGGCTATATTCAAGAGACATAAGCTTTTCTTCTGCACCTAGAATTTTATCCTCCATCTCTTTAAGTTCACTTGTTATGTATCTTTCAGCATTTGATAAGGTTTGTTTTCTTATATATCTTCCTTCTGGAATTAAAGAATAATTTGCCTTTGATATTTCTATGTAATATCCAAATACTTTGTTAAATCCAACCTTTAATGATTTTATTCCTGTAACCTCTCTTTCAGAGTTTTCTAAAGAAGCTATCCATTCCTTTCCATGAAGCTTTGCTCCTCTTAAGCTATCAACCTCTTCATTATAGCCTTTCTTTATTATATTTCCTTCTTTTATTGAAAGAGAAGGGTCATCCATAATACTTTTTTGAAGAAGCTCTTTTATATCTAAAAGCTCATCTAAGTCTTTATAATACTCTTTTAATATCTCTGAAGAGGCTCCATTTAACACTTCTTTTATTGATGGTATCTTTTCTAAAGAGGTCCTTAAAGAAACCATATCCTTTCCATTAACATTTCCACTAGATACCTTTCCTACAATTCTTTCTATATCATAAATATCTTTTAAGGCTTCTCTTATATCATCATTTAAAGATAAATTTGAAAATAATTCTTCTACTCCATCTAACCTTTTTTCAATTTCATTTTTTATTATTAAAGGCTCATCAATCCATCTTCTTAAAGCTCTTGCCCCCATAGATGTTGATGTTTTATCCATAACCCATAAAAGAGAACCTTTTTTGCTCTTTTCTCTTATGCTTTCTGTTAATTCTAAGTTTCTTCTTGAATTGCCATCTATTGTCATGAAATTAACTATATCATAAGTCTCAAGAAAATTTATATTTGTAAGACTCATCTTTTGAGTTTCTAATATATATCTTAATAAAACCTTACTACTATTTTTAGAAGCTTCATCAAGCCCTGAAATCTCTGCTTCTGAAAATTGATTTATAAATTCTTTATCATCTACTCTAAATTCTTGAAGATTTTTTTTAGTTATAAGAGCATTTGTTACTTCATGAATATCTTTTATTAAATCCTCATTCATATTAATATCAACAATAACTTCTTTAGGAGCAACTTTTGAAAGTTCATCTAAAAGAGTTGTTTTTAAATTAATAAAAGAAGTAACTTTAAATTCTCCAGTACCTATATCAGTTATTGCTATACTTACTTTGTTTCCTTCTTCCCATACAGTAGCTAAATAAGTATTTAATTCTTCTGTGCTATTTAAATCTATATAAGTACCAGGAGTTATAACCTTTATAACTTCTCTTCTTACTAATCCTTTAGCTAAACTAGGGTCTTCAACTTGTTCTGCAATTGCTACTTTATACCCTTGAGATATCAATCTTGAAATATATGTTGAAGCTGCATGATATGGAACACCACACATAGGTGCTCTTTCTTCTAACCCACAGTCTTTTCCTGTTAAAACTAATTCTAATGCTCTTGAAGCAGTTTTCCCATCTTCAAAAAACATTTCATAAAAGTCTCCTACTCTAAAAAATAATATACAGTCAGGATACTTTTCTTTAATCTCTAAATATTGCTTCATCATTGGGGTCAAGCTCATTTTTTTAATTCCTCCACATCTTTTTTAAATTCATAAAACTATTTTAACACAATAATAGTTAGAAAAAAACAAAGTATATTTATTATCTACTAAATAAAAACATTATATCATCTTCTGTTAAAGAATTAAGGTTTTCTCCTAAAACAATATCTTCCCCCATTATGCTATCTATAAGTTTTCTCTTTTCTTCTTGAAGATTTACTATTTTTTCTTCTATTGAATCTTCAGAAATCATTTTTATAACTTCTACAACATTTTTTTGACCTATTCTATGAGCTCTATCACTTGCTTGGTCCTCTACAGCTGGATTCCACCAAGGGTCAAAATGTATTACTATATCTGCACTTGTTAAGTTAAGACCTGTTCCTCCTGCTTTTAAGGATATTAAAAAAACAGAAGTATTATTTTTATTAAAATCTTCTACTAATTTCCCTCTTTCCTTTGAAGGAGTTGCCCCATCTAAATAGTTAAAGCTTATATCATTTATTTTAAAAAGCTTTGAAATATTTTTTAATACTGAAGTAAATTGAGAAAAAATAAGTATTTTATGTCCTTCATCTATGCTATTTTTAACAAGTTCTAAAATAGCTTCCATTTTTCCACTTGCTCCATTGTATTTATCCATTACTAAAGAAGGGTCTATAGCTATCTGTCTTAGCTTTGTAATATATGATAGTATTTCTATTTTACTACTTTTAAATTCATCATCAATAACTTTCTTTTCTATTAATGCTTTAACATGTTCTGAGTAAGCTAAATATACCTTTTTTTGTTCTTCTTCCATTGGAATGACTAACTTTTTTTCTATCTTATTTGGCAATTCTTTTATAACATCTTTTTTATATCTTCTTAAAATAAATGGATTTACAAGCTTTTTAAGTTCTTCAATTATTATAGGGTCTTCTTCAAGCCTTCTATGATATCTTGTTATAAACTTATTTTCATCATAAAGATAATTAGGCATTATAAAATCAAATATACTCCAAAGCTCCATAAGAGAATTTTCTATTGGAGTTCCTGTTAGTGCAAATCTATTTTTAGATTTTAAATTCTTAACAGACTTTGCATTTTGTGATGAAGGATTTTTTATATTTTGAGCTTCATCAAGTATTACATAATCAAAATATATTTTTTTATAGATTTCCAAATCCCTTTTACATAAGTTATAGGTTGTTATTAGTACATCATATTCTTGATAATTTTTTATTAAGCTTTCTCTTTCATCAGGATTTCCATTTACCATAGCTACCTTTAAAGAAGGAGCAAATTTTTTAAATTCATTATACCAATTAAATACAAGAGAGGTTGGTGCAATTATAAGTGTTTTTGAATCTTTCTTTGAAAGAAGAAAAGCTATTGTTTGCAAGGTTTTTCCAAGCCCCATTTCATCACCTAAAATTCCACCAAAACCTAAATAATCTAAGGTACTTAACCAATTAAAGCCTTTTTCTTGGTAGCTTCTTAAAACACCTTTTAAGCTTTCTGGTATTTTAAAATTTGTATTATTTAAATTAAGTAGACTGTTTTTTAAAGATTTTAGCTCTTTTCTTCCTTTAAAGTTTTTTAATTTTTTTTCTTCTAAATAATTTTCTAAATATATTCCTTTATTTTTAGTAAATGAAACTTGATTTTTTTCTGCTTCTAGTGTTTCTAAAAGCTTTAAAAAGTTTTTTAGTTCTATTTCTTCTAAATCTAAAAACTCACCATTCTTAAGTTTATAATATTTTTTATTATCTCTAAAAGCCTTTAATATACTTGAAATTTCTTCATCTTCTAAATCTTTTATAGAAAAATTTAATTCAAAATAGTCATATTTTCCTTTTCTTATTTCACCTTTAAAATCATTTTTTGAAATATGCTTTATTCCAGTAAAACTTTCAGAATAATATACCTCTCCTAAATCGTGAAGTTCTAAGATATCTTCTTTAAAAAATTTAAATATATAATCATCATCTTTTAAAAAGATAAATGTATTATTAACATCTTCAAATCCTAATTTTTTAAGTTTTTTAACTACATTTTCTTCTTTTAATGTATCTCTATAAATTACTTTTTCTTTATACCCTTCAAAATAATCAAATTCGTATTTATAACTATCTTTTCTTTTAAATCCTTAGATAATTCTATGGAAGAACTTATCTTTTGCATTGAAGGTATAAGTTCTTCTAAAACTCTATGCTCCTCTTCTTTTATAAAAAATATTGAATTGCCATGAGTAAAAACTTCAATGTATGGTTTTAGATTTTCAAGTTGTTCTTCAGGAGGAAGGTATATTGAAGTATCATATAAAAATACATCATCACTATCATTTAATGATTTTGGAAGTCCATTTAATAATTCAAGTTTTATCATATCTCCTAAAGATTTTAAATTCATAAAAATAGGTATTTTATCTAAAATAATTTCAGTTTCTATTTGCCTTGAAAAAAAGCCTTCTCCTAAATAAACCCTATGTTTTGAAATTATTATTAAAAATTCTTTTAATAATGCTTTGGGAATAACTACATTTTTACCATTTACTAATTTTTCATCAAGCCTTTTATAACTTGACATATCTATTTCTTTAAGCATTTCAATAAAATTTATAAGCTTTTTATCTTTTGCTTTAAGCTTTTGTTCTTTTATATTAAAGGTAAAATCTTTTCCATAAGGAAGAGAAATTTTATTGTAAAAAGCAGTGAGAAAGGCATCTATATCTTTTAATGCATAAAGCTTATTAGATTTCATGTCCTCAGTTCCAATTTTAAATTGAGCTATAATTTTATCATTCCATAAAGATTTATTTAAAATAACTTCAAATTTTAATGATAGATTTCTTTTGTCATTTTGAAGTAAAAAATCTAATATTGATCCTTGAGATTTATTAACAAGCTCCTTTTTTTCAATGTTTAATCCTAGTTCTAAGGCTAAATTGCTATCTTCATCTAAAGTTCTTAAAAATTTATAAAATGTTGCAGTTAAATGCTTACAACAATAATTTTTCTTTTTTATACTTTGCTTTTCAAAATCATCACAACTACAATGAAGAGATAATATTTCTTTAGTATTTTTATCTATATCTATTTTGCAAGAATACTCATTAAATAAATCTTCTGATATTACAGTGCTTATTAAAGCTATACTTTCTTCATTGTTTTGATATTTAAAATCAGAAATTAAATCATTTTTTAAAATTCTTTCTCCATCTTTTTCATTCTTCCCAGAAATATTTTTTTTAAACATATTTAATAATATTTGTTTAATCATATTTTGAATAACACTCCAAGTACAATTTATGTATTTTAAATAACTATTTATTTATTATAATACAAAATGTTTATGAATTGTTTGTTTGGTTCATTTTTCTTTTTGGTTTTGTTGATTTTATGATTTTTATTAAATAATTTATAAAAAATGTTTTTTCGCATATTAATATATTATTCATTTCAACTAAATAAAAAAAGTTTATTAAAATAAAAGAATAATAAGGAAATGTTACAACATTATTAGTGATACATTACCCTATTATTCTTTATCATCTATAACTCTCTATTTCTTCTATAAGGTTATCTAGTCCCTCATCATCCCATGCTCCATAAACACTATTTGGAATTATAATATACTCTACTCCAAACTTTTCTTTATTTTCTTCTACTATCTCACATCTTTCTTTATTGCTTTTTTTATAAAAACCCTCTGGAAAATCTACTAAATTGTCTCCTAAATACATTAAAACAGTATGATTTTCTTTAACTTTATTTACTCTTTCTTCTTTTGATGAACTACTCTCTTTTAAAAGTACATGTTCCTCATCTGCATATGGAAGATTTAGCTTTGTTAAATTATTTATTGTAGCTTTCTTAGTTTTTGATGCTCTATTTGTTATATAATATACCTCTATGTTAAGTTCCTTTGCTTTATCTAAAAATTCTTCTGCCCCCTCAATAATAGTTCCTCTTTCTTCTTTAACCCAACTTGAAAAGCTCATATTTTTATATTCTTCTTTTCCTAAAAATTGCTGAGCTAAATAATAATAGTTTTTTAATACTGTTTCATCTATATCTAAAATAACAGCTAAATTTTCCTCTCCTTCATGCTCTTTCTTTAAAGCTTCAAGCCTTTCTATTGCTATGTTATAAGCTTGATATCTTAATGCTTTTGCTTCTCCAGAATTAATTAAAAATTCTACTCCAAAAGTTTTTTCAAGCTGAATCATATCAGAGTTACTAGCTTTAGCACTATTTCCTAAATTAAAAAAATTTCCTAATGCTATACCTATAAAAAACACTGCTCCAATAAAAAAATAATTTTTCTTTCTCACAAACTCCCTCCTAAAAAAAGACTCTTTTATATCACTAGGATAACACCAAGCCCTTTATAAATCAATATTTCAGCTACTTATTTATTAGCTATTTTTAGATATGTTTAATCATAATAATTCTTATGTTATAATATATTTAAAAAGTTATAGTAATTGATTAAGGGATAAAATTTATTATACTAATGAATGTAAATAAAATAATAATTTCAAGTAAAAAAGTTAAAGGAAGTGAGTTTTATGTTATGGAAAGAGGTCAGAAAATCTTATCCAAATAAATGGGTTGTTTTTGAAAGTCTAAAGCAACACGAAGTGAAAAAGTTCTCTTTAAAAAAATCCATACATTACAATTAGATGATTTTACACTTGATAATTTTTTCTTATCTGTAGGTGATATGAATTATGGAATAGAAATGGATTGTCTTTTAGGCTTAGATTTATTAAAAGCCTTAGGAGCTACAATAAATCTTAATACATTAGAGATGAATTTTGAAAATACTAATACCTATAAATAAAATTCTTATGTTATAATATATTAAGAATTTTAATAAAAGGAGATGATAAATAGTTGTTAAAAACATATTCAAATGTGAGTAAATATACTCAAAGATACCTAAAATCCAAGGTATAGTTTGTGCTGACTTTATAG
>CACZYK010000034.1:0-12482 GCA_902785295.1 uncultured Clostridium sp. | reverse complement strand
TATTTATAACAAAAACAGATACATTGAAACAGTAAGATAAAATCGTGAGATTTATCCGAATCATCTAGCATATATATTTGTATATGTTTTTAGTAGCAGTACAAAATGAAGAAAAGAATAATAAATCATGATGATAATAAAACTTATCATATAGTCACTTATGGATGCCAAATGAATGAAGAAGATTCAGAAAAAATGTCTGGAATGCTTAAATCTATGGGGTATGAAAAGACTGAAAATAGAGATGAAGCTTCTATTATAATATTTAATACATGTTGTGTAAGAGAAAATGCTGAAAATAGAGTTTATGGCAACTTAGGAGAGCTTAAAAAGGTTAAGAAAAAAAATCCTAATCTTGTAATTGCTATATGTGGTTGTATGATGCAACAAGAAGGTATGGCAGATAAGATTTTAAAAACTTTCCCTTATGTTGATATTATATTTGGAACTCACAATGCTTATAAGTTCCCAGAATATTTAAATAGAGTTAAAACTGAAAGTGTTCAGGTTAAGGAAATATTAGATAAGGAAACTAAAATTGTTGAGGGAATTCCAATAGACAGAGAAAGTTCTATAAAGGCTTTTGTTACTATAATGTATGGTTGCAACAATTTCTGTACATATTGTGTTGTTCCTTATGTAAGAGGAAGGGAAAGAAGCAGAAAGTCTGAAGATATTTTAAACGAAATTAAGGATTTAGTTTCTAAAGGATATAAAGAAGTAACTTTACTTGGTCAAAATGTTAACTCTTATGGAAAAGGACTTGAAGAAGATATTAACTTTGCTAAGCTTCTTAGAAAGGTTAATGAAATTGAAGGACTTGAAAGAATAAGATTTATGTCTTCTCACCCTAAGGATTTAACAGAAGAAGTTATTATGGCTGTAAAAGAATGTGATAAGGTATGTGAACAAATTCACCTTCCTGTGCAAAGTGGCTCTGATACAATGCTTAAGGCTATGAATAGACATTATGATAGAGCTACATATTTAAATCTTGTAAATAAAATAAAAGAAGAAATTCCAGGATGCTCAATTACAACTGATATAATTGTAGGTTTCCCTGGTGAAAGTGAAGAAGATATACAAGATACTATAGACTTAGTTAAAGAGGTTAAGTATGACTCTGCTTTTACTTTCATTTATTCAAGAAGAAATCACACTCCTGCTGATAAAATGGAAAACCAAATTCCTGAAGAGATAAAGCATGAAAGATTTAATAGATTAGTTGAAGCTGTTAATGAAAATGTAATAAGAGGAAATAAATTCTATGAAGGAAAAACTGTTGAGGTTCTTGTAGAAGGTCCAAGCAAAACAGATGAAACTAAGCTTATGGGAAGAACAAGAAATGGAAGACTTGTAAACTTCTCTTGTGAAGATAAGAATCTTATAGGAAAGCTTGTTAATGTAAAAATTAATAGAGCTCAACCTTTCTCTCTTATTGGTGAAATAGAGTAATTTTTATTTAGCTGTTGCATTTAATTTTTTAATGTAACAGCTTTATTATATATAATATTTTTTCGCATATTAATAAGTTATCTGTAATTTAATAACTGATATAATAATTTATCAATAATAATATTAACATTTAAAAATATTATTTGTCTTTCACCCTAAATTAAAAGCAAAAAAATGAAGCTGTCACATCAATAAATATTCACACACTATATAGATTATGTAAAACATACTATATTATTGTATTTATAATTATTTATGCAACAACTTCATTATTTTTACAAAGTATTTAAAAAACAATTATTTATTATATTTAAATACAAGTATTGTTATATCATCGCTTTGAGGCTTTTCTTCTGAAAATTCTTCAATACTATTTCTTATTTCAGGTACTATCTCATATATATTACCATTATATTTTTCATTTAAAGTATTTTCTAATCTAACTGTTCCATATAATTTTTCATCATTTCTTGCTTCTGTTACTCCATCTGTATAAACAAATATAACATCATCTTCTTCAAGTTGAAATTCTTGTTTTTCAAAATTTACATTTTGCTCTATTCCTAATATGCAATTATTTTTTACTTTCATATATCTAAAGCCTTCATTTTTTCTCTTTATAAGAGGAGGATTATGTCCTGCACTTACAAAAGTCATAACACCTGTTTTTAAATCTATTATTGATAAGAAGGCTGAAACAAACATATATGTTTCATTTCCCTGATTAAGCTGATTATTTAATTCTTTTATAATTTCTAAAACATCTGAAGTTATTAATACAAGATTTTTTATTATTGTTCTTGCACTCATCATAAATAGTGCTGCAGGTATTCCTTTTCCTGATACATCTGCAACTACAAAGCATAATTTATTTTCATCAATTAAGAAGAAATCATAAAAATCTCCTCCTAAATCCTTTGCTGGGGTCATATCTGCAAATATTTCAAAATCTGTTCTTTCTGGAAAAGCTGGAAACTTTCTTGGAAGTATAGATTCTTGTATCTTTACTGCCAAAGAAAGCTCTACTATTCCCCTTCTTCTTTCTTCTGTTATGATAGCAAGGTTTTTACAATATCTATTAACCTTATCTATCATATTTGAAAATGCTATAGCAAGTTCTTCAATTTCATTTCCTGTCTTAATATATCTACATAACTCTATTGCCTTTATCTCTTCTTCAGTGTCATAGTCATCTTCTATGTTTGAAGTTAACTTTACTGCATTAAATAAAGTTTCAAGTGGAATTGTCATCTTATTTTCCATATAGTTAAGAGCTAATAAAGTAACTATAAACACAAATACTGTACATACTCCTATCATAATACAAAGTAAATTAAATATTGATGAATCATTGTAATGTAATATTTTTAAAACCACACACATAGCTATAGCTATAAAAACAATAAATACAATTCCAATTATTAAGAATGCTATGGTTGTTTTACCTTTCATAGAAACTCTATTGTTAAAGCTTGTCTTTTTATCTAAATTAACAGTTTTAGATATTGGTAGCATTACATATACTAAAAGAAGACTGTGTATAGCAAATAATAAAAGCAATATTGTAATTTTATTATCACCATATCCATAACTTTCACAATAAAATAAGTTACACACACCTAAAACTATTGTTAAATGTATAAGATTTGTATATTTTTCTGTAGGAATATCACTTTTTTGTGCTTTTGGAATATATCTTTTAACTCTCGTAGCAGATAGTATTATCATCAATGGAACACCAACTATTATAGGAAAGCTAAAGGTATTAAATGTTAACATAAATAAACTTCTTAAGTTTATTTCAACAATTCCACAAAGCCTATAGGATAATTCTAAAAGTAATACTGCTATTACTGAGTTAATAAATGTAGTATAAATATATTTTGATATAGACTTAACATCTTCTAAGCTTGGAAATTCACATTTTTCTTGTACTTCTACAGTATACCACATTTTATATGGTATATATGTATAGAAAAATTGTACAGAAAAAGCTAGTAATAAAACTTTATAATTAAGTTTTCCTACAACAACAATTTCTGCTAAAAGATTTCCAAAAGCCATTGCCCACGCTCCTATAGGGCCAAAAAACATTCCTATAACTGGAGATATGCAGTTTAATGGCATTATTTTTGTTGTCATTGGTATCATCATAATTACTTTTTTATATGGAATTGATACCAAAAATAGTAGAAATGTGAGCTTTATAAATCTTTTAAATTGATCTTTTTCAGTAAATACTCTAAAAATTTCTCTCAAATTATTACCTCTCTTATATTAACTGCAATACTTTTTTACAGTTAATATGTTCATATTTTCTCTTCTCTCATATTCTACTGAATCTGATACTCTTTTTATTAATAATATTCCTAAACCGCCAATATCTCTTTCCATAATATCTAGTGTTATATCAGGCTCTTTTTCATTCATTATATTAAATTCTTTCCCATAATCACAAAGCTTTAATATAACACAATCTTCATCACTTTTAAATTCGTATCCTGCAATCATCTCTCCTTTTCCATTTGGATATGAATAGCTTATTATATTTAATAGAACCTCTTCACAAATAAGCCTTATTTCCATATATTTTTTCTTACTTAATTCAATACTTTTACCTACACCCTTAAGAACATCATCTATCATTGGATTTAAATTGTTCAATGTGGCTTCTCTCTTTAACCATTTCATAGCAACCCCCTCCATTTTTAATTATCGACCAACAAATATTATAATACTTCTTTCTGAAACCAATATATTTTTTTGATTACTTAGTAAAATATTTTCTTTTTCTTCAAAATTATTAATCTTTTCATCAAAATTCGTATTAGCAAACATATACCATTTTTTATCTCTTGGAATATCAGGAAGCGTAAATCCATGAGATTCCCAATGCATATTTATAGCTATGTATATATAAGAATCGCATTCTACATTATACTTTTCTCTTTCTTCTGCAAACATAATAGCAAACCACAAAGTATTATCAGCATTTTTAAAATTCCATGGTTCTTCTCCATGCCATGAAACTTCTGGATATCCTGTTTTATTATAACCCTTGTCAAAAGTACAGTTTCTCAAAACTGGATGAGATTTTCTAAACGCTATCATCTTTTTAAAATACTTAAATATGTCTTCATTCTTTTTTAATCTGTCCCAATCAAGCCATGAAATTTCATTATCTTGGCAATAAGCATTGTTATTTCCAAACTGGGTATTACAGAATTCATCACCTGAAAGTATCATTGGTATACCTCTGCTTATTAAAAGCAATGTTATTATGTTTTTAATTTGTTTTCTTCTTAATGCATTTACTCCAATGTCTGTACATTCACCTTCATAGCCACAATTCCAACTATGATTGTCATTACAGCCATCTCTGTTTTCCTCACCGTTTTCAATGTTATGTTTTTCATTATATGAAACCAAATCATAAAGAGTGAATCCGTCGTGGCATGTTATAAAGTTTATAGATGCATTTGATGTTCTATTATGATATAAATCCTCTGAACCCTCTATTCTCTTCATTACATTTGATGCTTCATATCCATCGCCTTTTACAAACTTTCTTATTGTATCTCTAAATTTTCCATTCCATTCAGCCCAACGTCCCCATGATGGGAAGTTTCCAACCTGATATAATCCACCTGCATCCCATGCTTCTGCAATAAGCTTACATTTAGATAATATAGCATCGTGAGCTAATACCTCTAATAATGGTGGATTTGACATTGGAGCTCCATTTTGGTCTCTTGATAAAATAGATGCTAAATCAAATCTAAAGCCATCTATATGATATTCAGATACCCAATATCTTAAACAATCTAAGATAGTATTTCTTACAATTGAATTATTACAGTTAAGAGTATTTCCACATCCACTAAAATTATAATAATATCCCTCTGGAGTTAATAAATAATAGGTTTTATTATCTATTCCTCTATATGATATATAAGGACCTCTCTCATTTCCTTCTGCTGTATGATTGAAAACTACATCAAGTATAACTTCTATTCCAGCCTTATGGAAATTTTTTATGAAGTTTTTAAGCTCATCAACCTCCATGTTGTATCTTCCAGTAGCAGCATAACCTGCCTTTGGTGCAAAAAATCCTACTGTACTATATCCCCAATAATTATAAAGTCTTCTTCCATTTATAACTCTTGAATTTTCAAATTCATCAAATTCAAAAATTGGAAGAAGCTCTACACAATTTACTCCAAGTTCTTTTAAATATGGTATTTTTCCGCATAATGCTGCAAAAGTTCCAGGATATTTAGTTTCACTTGAAGGATGCATTGTAAAACTTCTTACATGCATTTCATATATGATTAAATCTTGCATAGGTGTTTCTAGTGGTCTATCACCTTCCCAATCAAAATCATCATAAATAATTCTTCCTCTATGTTGAAATTGATTTGAATAATCAGGTTCTTTACCCCATACATTTCTTCCTGAAATAGCCTTTGCATATGGGTCTAATAATATTTTTTCTTTGTTAAACCAAAAACCTTCTCCTGGTTCAAATTTTCCATCCATTCTATATCCATATTCAACAGTTTCATAATCTAAGTTAAAGACGATCATAGAATATACATCACCTATTCTAAATTCCTCAGGAAATGGAATTATCGCATAAGGTTCCTTTTCTCCTTTATGAAAAAGAACCAATTCACAAGATGTAGCATATTTAGAGAATATAGAAAAATTTACTCCATTAGGAACAATTGTTGCTCCATAAGGTAAAACCTTCCCCATTCTATATTGTATGCCATTGTATTCATGTGTAGGATAGCTATCAACTCTTATCATCTATATTCTCCCCCTTCATTCATTACACTATGTATTTTTAATATATTAATTTTCAAATTCCTTAAATATATTTGCAAACCCTGTCATTTCCATAATTTCTTTTACTTCATCAACTAAGTTTATTATATGCATATGACCTTTTTTTAATTTTACACTCTTTCCTATTGTAAGAAGAGTTCTTAGTCCTGCACTCGATACATATGGACATTCACCCATATCAATAACTATGTTATTATTGTTTTCTGCTACTTCTAGAATTTTTTCTGTGACTTCATTACTACTTACTCCATCTAAATCTCCAACTAATTTTATATATTTTTTATTGTCAAGATCTTTAATATTTACTTCCATATCAAATTCCTCCTATTAAAAGCAAAAACTTTTATTAGTTAATTATACCATAAATTTAGCAAATAACAAAGTATTACATTTTTTTTAAAGAAAATATTTACTTTTTAAAGAATTCTTTAATATAACTTTATTACTTCTTTTAAAATGTCTATATTTCTCTCAATATTATTTTTTATTTCTAACCTGTGACCAACACCTTCAATAAGCTTACAATTTATTTCTTCCTTTTTGCAATAATCTTTTAGTTCTTCTGCATTTATATGTTTATCCTTTGTTCCTGCTACAACTGTTATTATGTCTTTTTCTTTTCTTATATATGGAAGTGTTGCTTCAAGAGGTGTTAAATATATGTGTCTTACTTTAATTTTAAGCTTTTCTTCAAGCCATCCTGCTACTACTGTTCCCATACTTTTAGAAACAAATATAATATCTTCATATTGTGAAAAATCTATATTTTCTAATTGATTTAATGCATAATTTTTTCCTTCTTCAATATATTCTTTTAACATTTTTTTCTCTTTGTAAGAATTATCATAGTTTATAGCAATAGATTCATAACCTTTTTCTTCATATTTAAGTCTTGCATAATAAAGAAGTGGCATATCTACACTATATCTTATACCTGGAAATAATACTATTAATTTTTTCATATTCTTTCTCCTTAAATTTAGTTAACATTTCTTATATAACAAAATTTTAATATAATTTAAATATTCCTTTACTTAATATATTATCATAAAATAATATATTTTGAATATTTTTACATAAAAACTTTCTTTAATTTTATATTTTATGAAATTTAAATTTTAATTTTAAGTGATAGAAAAAAGCAACTTGAATATATTATTCAAGTTATCTATAATTTAACAACTAATATAATTTCTTTATAAATAAAAGAGCTGTCGCATTAAAAAATTTGTAGCAATATATAAGTACAATATATTGTATTAGTATTTTTTAATGTGATAGCCTTTAATTTTATTTTATTTCAATAAAAATTCTTATATTTTTTAGTATTCTTTATTAAACATATATATAATCATTCATTACAGGTTGAAGTCCCTTTTCTTTAATTGCTTCATAAACTTCATCTACTGTTCTTGGGTCTGCTATTTCAAATTGTGCATCTCCTTTATCTTCTACATCTTCAACATGACTTCCTATTCCTGTGCTAACTCCTGCTGATATCTTTGTTGCTGCAAGGCCTATAACATTATTTCTAAATTCTTCTCTCTCTCTTGTTGATATTGTTATGCTTGCAAAAGGCATAAATAATCTATAGGCAGTTATTACTTGTAATAATTGTGGCTCATGAACGTCTTTTGGATTTATTTTATCATTATTTATTATTGGACGTAATCTTGGACATGAAAATGCTATTTCTGCATAAGGATATTTTCTTTGTAAAAGATAAGCATGATATCCTGTTGCAAAGGCATCTTTTCTAAAATCATCTAATCCTAAAAGGGCTGCAAAACCTACTCCTCTCATTCCACCTTTTAAAGCTCTTTCTTGGGCATTTAAACGATAAGGGAAAATTCTTTTGTGTCCTGATAAATGAAGTGTTTCATATTTATCTGAATTATATGTTTCTTGGAAAACTGTAACATAATCAGCCCCACATTCATGAAGATATTTATATTCACAAACATTCATAGGATATACTTCAAGACCAACCATTTTAAAATACTTTCTAGCTATTTTACAAGCTTCTCCTATGTATTTTACATCAGACATGGTTTTGCTTTCACCAGTTAAAATTAATATTTCTTGAAGACCTGACTTTGCTATGGCTTCCATTTCTCTTTCTATTTCTTCATTATTTAATTTAGCTCTCTTTATTTTATTATGACAATTAAAGCCACAATATATACAATAATTTTCACAATAATTCGCAATATATAAAGGTGTAAACATATATACAGAATTTCCAAAGTGTTTAAATGTTTCTTCTTTAGCCTTTCTTGCCATTTCCTCTAAAAATGGCATTGCAGCAGGTGATAATAAAGCCTTAAAATCTTCTGGAGTTCTCACATCCTTATCTAATGCCCTTCTTACATCATTTGCTGTGTATTTATTATAATCATATTCTTCCATAGCTGAGATAACCTTGTCCATAACATCTGAATCTAGGACATCCATTCCTGGAAGATATTCCATGTGATTTATTCTTTCTTCCATTTTCCCTTCCTCCTACTCTTGTAAAAATCCTGTTAATGGTGAAGATGCACTTGCTTTATCTTCTAAAACTCTTCCAAGTCCTGCAAGATAAGCTTCTCTTCCTGCTTCTATTGCTTTTTTAAAGGCTTGAGCCATCTTTACAATATCCCCTGAAGTTGCAATTGCTGTGTTTGCCATTATAGCAGAAGCTCCCATTTCCATAGCCTCACAAGCTTGAGATGGCTTTCCTATACCTGCATCTACTATAATAGGAAGGTCAATTTCATCAATTAATATTTTTATAAATTCTTTTGTAGCTAACCCTTTATTAGTTCCTATAGGAGCACCAAGAGGCATAATAGCACTTGCACCTGCATTTACTAAATCACGAGCTGCATTTAAATCTGGATACATATAAGGCATAACAATAAATCCTTCCTTTGCTAAGATTTCAGTTGCCTTTATTGTTTCATAATTATCTGGTAAAAGATACTTTGAATCACGAATTACCTCTATTTTTACAAAATCTCCACAACCTAAAGCCCTTGCTAAACGTGCTATTCTTACAGCTTCATCTGCATTTCTTGCACCTGATGTATTAGGAAGTAATGTAACATTTTTAGGAATGTAATCTAAAATATTTGTTTTTCCTTCTTGTGCTCTTCTAAGTGCAAGAGTTATTATTTCAGCTCCTGCATTTTCAACAGCAGCTTTTATAAGCTCCATAGAATATTTACCAGAACCTAATATAAATCTTGAGTTAAACTCATGACCTCCAATTACCAATTTATCATTATTATTTTCCATACTATCTTCTCCTCTAAAAATACATTTTTTTACAATATCAAAAAAAAGCCACATAAAGACCTACACCCGTGGTGGTGTACCCCTTCATGTGACTTTCATCAACACTCTTTTTTCATTTTAACATTTAGTTTAACTTTTGTCAAAAATTTTCTTGATTTTATATTTCATTCTTCAGTTTTCTTAATTTTCTGCGAAAATTTTATTTATGAATTCTAAATCCTCTACATTATAATTTTCAAACCATTCTCTAAGCTTATTTTGAGCATTTACAATAACAGTATCATCTACATATTTGCAAGCTATTCTAAGTCCATTAATAAGCATAGTTAAATCATCTGAATATCCTACTACTGGTATAAAATCTGGAATCATATCAACAGGAAGTATAAAATATCCTAATGATATTATTATTTGAGCTTTTATTTTCATTGGTACATTTTCATTTTGCAAAACATAATATAAAAGAAGTACACAATATATTACAGAAGCTCCTGCTTTTTTAGCAATATCTTTTATTTTTTCAAATAAATTTTTTTCAGAGTATACCTCATAACATTCATTTGGATTATATATTTCATTATTAAAATTTAAGTTTTTAGAATCGTTGTCATCAAAATTGTTGCTCATGTTTTATCCCACCTTTTTTTATTTATTCTAATGTTTCTTCAAAATCTGATTCTTCCATTTGTTTTGTAACAATGTCTTCTAGTTCATTAAATTCTTCTATACTCTTCTTCCACTCATCTCCAAATGCTTCTGAAAAATCTATACTACTTAAATCACAAAAACCAGCAACTGCATCACTTAAAGCATTATAAGTTACATCTAATCCCTCTTCATTTGCAACAAAATCACATGCACATGATTTTGATATTCCTAAATTCTCTGCTTCACTAATAGAATCTATATTTGCACCTAAAAATAGAAAATTCCATTTATCATTTTCTCTTTTTTCTCTAATAAGTTTTCTTATGCTATAATAATCATATTTTTTACTTGCATTTTCAAGACCATCAGTTTGGATTATAAATAAAACCTTATGTTTTTTACCCTTTTCTTTCAGTTTTTCTTCAACATCACTCATATAAGAAATTGTTATTCCTATAGCATCTAATAAAGCTGTTGTCCCTCTTGGATAATATTCTTTTTCTGTCATATCATTAATTTCTTTTATCTTAACTCTTTTATGTATACATTCTGGTTCATTATCAAATAATACAGTAGTTACCTTAACTTTTCCTTTATTTTCTCTTCTCTCTTCTATAATTTTGTTAAATCCATTTATAACTTCTTTTTCAAGTCCAGCCATTGAGCCACTTCTGTCTAATACAAATACTAAATCTGTTACCTTATCTTTCTTCATAAATAGCATCTCCCCACACTTTAATTATAAATATATATTAACTTTTTAAAAAACTTTTTGGTCACTTTTCAAGAGACATTTTTAATTTTTTAATTATAATAATTTTCTTTATTTTGATGATAATAATTTTTCTTTATAGTAAAATAAAGTTTCATCTATTTTAAAAATATCATATATTTTATTTTCTATGAAAAATGCAACTATTATATCAAAATTACAATTTTCTGATAGAGAATACCCATCTCTTTTTAATAATTCTTCTGTTTCCTCTAAAGACAATTCAAGTCCTATTGCTAATGATAATACTGTTGATTTCTTAGGAGAATAGTTTTTTTCAGTTCTAATTTTAGAAAATAATCTCCTATCAATATTAGCTTTTTTATAAACCTCAACATCAGTTTTTCCTTTGTCATCTATTAATTTTAAAAGATACTCTGAAAAGCTTTCTTTTTTATTTTCAAGTTTATTTTCAAGATTATTTTTAAATGTTTCTTTTTTCTTTTTAATAGTATCTTCAGAGGTTTCATTTTGTTTTTCATTTTTTCTAGAATTATAACCGCCACCAAAAAGATCAGAAAACAGGTCTCCAAAATCACCAAAGCCAGAAAATTCGCCACTAAATCCATTAGAATTTTCTTCACAATTATTATTTTTACCAAAAATTACAACGGAATTTCTAACAGCATTTTTAAACATACGAATATTTCTTCTTAATTCTCTTTCAATTATAATATCTTCTCTATTTAACACTGCTAAATAAATATTAATATCATCATTATCTTCTAAAAATTCTTTTATTACAGAAGTTGCAATGTCTAAAACATCTCTTTTAGGATATCCTTTAGCTCCTGCTGAAATTAATGGAAATGCTACAGATTTTATATTATAATCTTTAACAAGCTTTAATGAGCTTTCATATGCCTTTTTTAAATATTCTGCTTCACTATCTTTCCCTTCATTCCACACTGGACCTACTGCATGAATTATGTATTTTGCTTCTAAATTATATCCTTTTGTAATAACTGCATCTCCAGTATCACAAAATCCAATTTTATTACATTCTTCTTGTAACTCTTTTTCCCCTGCTAAACTAAATATTGAATAACTTACCCCTTCACTCATTAAAAGTTTGGAATTTGTTGAATTTACAACTGCTTCAACCTGTACTTCTGCAATATTTTTATTAATTATTTCAAATGACATTTCATCTTCTCCCCATTAGTTATATTCCTTTAAAAATATTAAAAGTTAAACACCAGAACTTTCTTCAACACTAGCTTCATCTAAGATATTAGAATTTAATATAATTATCAAAATATTCTAAAGCATCACTATAATCATCATCTTTACTAACTGATAAAATATTAATTCCCTCTTGATATGCATGCTCACTTTCTTGTTCTAGATTACTTTGGCATTTTGAAATTTTTTTAGGAAATCCTAAATATTTATATTTTTTCATATCTTCATTAGCATTTTTATAAGCCTCATTATAATTTTTTTCATTTATTAAAGTATTTATTTTAGAGATGGC
>CACZYK010000033.1 GCA_902785295.1 uncultured Clostridium sp. | reverse complement strand
GAAGTTAATTTAAAAGCATAGGATATATGAAATGCCTATGCTTTTAGAAAAAATTTAAAATTGATATCCCGAAGGGAGCGTGGCGCAGCCACTTTTTTAATAAATTAATATTATATTGGGAGTATGTTTAATGAAAAATAATAAAATTAGTAGGAGAAAAAGAAGAAAGAAAATTATCAGAAGACGAAGAATAATTGTAAGCATAGGGGGGGTACTTTTAGTATCAATTATATTTTTTATATCTCATAAAATTTTAAATATAGAAAAAGAGGAAAAGACTTTATTAGTAAACAATGAAAGTAAAACAGTAGAGCAAAGCATTCCTGAAAACGTTAACGAAGAGATAGAAAAAAGAGAAATATTAATAACTTCTGCAGGAGATTGTACATTAGGAACTGATACTAACTTTGGATATGAAGGAAGTTTTACATATGAGCTAGATATTTATAATAATGATTATTCTCATATTATGAGTAATGTGAAAAATATATTTGAAAATGATGATTATACAATAGTTAATCTTGAGGCAACATTTACTGAAAGTAATTTTAAAGCTGATAAAGGAAGTGGAGTTGCATATCATTTTAAAGGACCAAAGGAATATGTGAATATACTTACATCATCATCTATTGAAGGAGTAACAGTTTCTAACAATCATATTTATGATTATGGAGAACAAGGATTTAAAGATACTATTAATACATTAACAGAAAATAATATTGATTATTGTGGAGAAGGATATAAGATATTAAAAGAAATAAAAGGAATAAAAATAGGTTTTTTAGGATATCAGGGATGGATAGATTCTAATGAATTAAGAGATACTATAAGAGAAGATATTCAAGAATTAAGAGAAAATGGAGCTAAAATAGTAATCCCTTATTTTCATTGGGGAGAGGAAAAAGCATTTGAACCAAATGAAACACAAATGAATTTAGCAAGGTATTCAATAGATAGTGGAGCAGATATGGTTTTGGGTTCACATTCTCATGTTATTGGAGCATTAGAAAATTATAAAGGAAAATTAATAGCATATAGTTTGGGAAATTTCAGCTTTGGGGGGAATTTTAATCCTTCAGATAAAAGAACTTTTATTTTACAGTCAAAATTCGATTTTGAAAATGACGAAATCGTCAAAATTCAAATTCCAGCATTAATTTCGTCAGTAGAGTATAAAAATGACTATGTTCCAACAGTAGCAAGTGACGAAATAAAGGAAGAGATAATAAGTACTTTAAATGAGTTATCTCCTACTATTAAAGGGGCTATAACTAATGATTTTTTCACCCTAGAATAATAAAAAAAATAAATTTTTATACATAAATTTAATTAAATTATGAATAATTATAAAAAAAACATGTCAAATATTAAATGGAAAAAAATAAATAAAAACTAAAAAAATTATAAAATTAAAAAATTTGACTAATATTTAAGAAAGTGAAAATGTTATCAAGGGCAAAATTCTATAAAATGATTTAAACTTGAAAAAATTATTTATAAAGAAAGTATTTGCTAATTTAAAAGACCTTAAGTAAGCAAAATGACGATATCATAAATTTAATTTTAAATTTTAAAGAATTTTAGCCTCATTTAAGCTAAAATTAAAGTTACTTAAAAGTTAAGAGGAGATTATAATATGAGTGTCAAAGATGAGGAGAGATTTTAATGAACAAAGATATGAATAAGCTAAAGAAAAAAATCACAAAATATGATATAAGGTATGGGCTATTTATATTTTTATTCATTGGATTGTTTATCTCAAAGAAAACTGCAATGATTTATATGTTTGGTGTTGTAATAGCTCTTATTAATTTTTTAATAAGTATGTATGCTACATGCAAGTGGCTGGGTACTAGAAATGATATTGTACTTATATTAACAGTATTAAGAGTTTTAGTAGTAGTAGCTTGTATCTTTCCTTTCATACATAATATTAATTTGATTATAGCATATGTTAGTGGACTTATTACACATTCAATATTATTAATCTGTTGTGGTGTAAACAGAAAGGGGTGTGATTAGTTTTGGAGGAAGCTAAAATTTATTATTCCTTTAAAATAGGAAATTTCCCAGTAAACATAACATCTGATATTATTGTTCAGTGGGCAGTTATCTTAGTTATTGGAATAGTCGCCTACCTTTTAACAAGAAATCTTAAAAGAGTGCCAGATAAAAAGCAAATAGTTTTAGAAACTATTTACAATTATGTAGAAAATCTTGTTAAGAGTAATATGGGAGAAAGTTTCATGACTTATTTACCATATGTAGGAACCTTGGTGGTGTACCTATTGTCATTAAATTTACTAGGACTTATAGGAATTGAACCCCCTACCAAAAACTTAAGTGTTACATTGGGTTTAGGTATTACATCATTCTTGGTGATAAATGGAACGGCAATAAAAAGAAATGGTCTTGGAGGATATGCAAAGGGACTTGTTTCTCCATATGCACTTATGTTGCCACTTAACATTTTGGAAAGAGTAACATTACCAATATCTTTGGCACTTCGACTATTTGGTAATATGTTAGCAGCTACTTTACTTATAAGCTTAATTTATCAAGGATTAAGTTCTATAAACTTTTTTGCTCAAATAGGTCTTCCAATAGTAGCACATGCATATTTTGATTTGTTTGATGGAACAATTCAAATGTTGGTTTTCACAATGTTAACAGTAGTTTATATCAAAATTATATCAGACGAACATTAATTTTAAATTTAAGGAGGAAAACAAAATGGATTTATCAGTAATAGGAGCAGCTATAGCTGCATTATCAGGTATTGGAGCAGGAGTAGGAATAGGTATAGCAACAGGAAAAGCAACAGAATCAATAGCAAGACAACCAGAAGCAGCAGGAAAAATTCAAAGTGCTTTAATCTTAGGTGCTGGTCTTTCAGAAGCAACAGCAATTTATGGGTTAATAGTAGCATTAGTATTAATCTTTGTTAAATAGAAAATATTAATATGGCTCCGAAGGGAGGTAATTATAGATGGATGTAGATTTTTCAGTTGTTATTGCAACCATGATAAACTTTGTTATATTTATCTTAATATTAAAGCATTTCTTTTGGGATAAAATACAAAAAGTTATTGAGGAAAGAGAAAATTATATTGAAGAACAATTAGAAAAAGCAGAAGAAGATTCTCAAAAAGCTAGATTATATTTAATAGAAAATGAAAGAATATTAAAGAGTTCTAGAGAAGAAGGTAAAAAGATTATAGAAAAGAGAAAAAGTAAGGCAAATAAGGTATATAGTGAAATAGTTAGTGATGCTAACAAAGAAGCAAGTTTAATTTTAGATAGAGCTAGGTTAGAAATTGAGAGAGAAAAAGAAAAAGCTCAACATGAATTAAAAAAGCAAGCGGTAGATTTAGCTATTGAATTATCAACAAAGGCCTTAGAAGAAAAAGTTGAAGAAACAAAGCAAAGGGAATTAATTAATGACTTTATTACTAAGGTAGGTAGATAAATATGTATGAATATTTAGATAAACGATATGCTCTTGCTTTATATGAGGTTGCAGAAGAAAAAGGAAAAGTAGAAGAGTATTTAAATGACCTTAGAGAAATTTGCGATTTAATAGATAATAATAAAGACTTTTATGAAGTAATAAAACATCCTCAAATAAGTACAAGAAAGAAAAAACAAACATTTATTAACATATTTAAAGGAAAAATAGATGAAGAATTATTATCTTTCTTATTAATACTTATAGAAAAGGATAGAATGTTATTTTTAAGAGAAAAGCTTAATGAAATGGAAAAAATCCATTTAGAAAAAAATAATACATTAGTTGCAGTGGTTAAATCAGCTATTCCTTTATTAGAAAGTGAAGTTAAAGAACTAAAAAGCAAACTAGAAAATAAATATAATAAACATATTATTGTTAAAACAGAAATAGATAAAAGTCTTTTAGGTGGAGTTTATGTAAGAGTTGGGAATGATGTTATAGATGGTACTGTAAAATCTAAACTTGACGAGATGAAAGACATAATTCTTAAGAAATAGAGGTGAGTTCATGAATATAAAACCAGAAGAAATAACTTCTATCATAAAAAAAGAAATTGAAAAATATGAAAAACATATAAAGACAGTAGACTCTGGTACAATAATTCAAATTGGAGATGGAATTGCTAGAGTATATGGATTAGATGATTGTATGGAAGGTGAACTTCTAGAATTCCCTAATGATGTATATGGAATGGCTCTTAATCTTGAACAAGACAATGTAGGATGTGTTTTGTTAGGACCTGAAGAAGGTATAAAAGAAGGAGACATAGTAAAAAGAAGTAATAAGATAGTTCAAGTACCTGTTGGAGAAGAATTAATAGGAAGAGTAGTAAATTCATTAGGTGAACCTATTGATGGAAAAGGTCCAATAAATACAAATAAAACTAGACCTATAGAAGTACCAGCACCATCAATAATTGAAAGAAGTTCAGTTAATGAACCTTTACAAACTGGTATTAAGGCAATAGATACTATGATACCAATAGGAAGAGGACAAAGAGAACTTATAATAGGTGATAGGCAAACTGGTAAGACAGCAATAGGAATTGATACTATAATAAATCAAAAAGGAAAAGATGTTATATGTATATATGTTGCTATAGGTCAAAAGCAATCTACAGTTGCACATATAGTAAATACATTAACTGAAATGGGAGCAATGGACTATACAATAATAGTTAGTTCAACAGCAGCACAGTCAGCACCACTTCAATATTTAGCACCTTATGCAGGATGTAGTATGGGAGAATATTTTATGCATGAGGGAAAAGATGTATTAATAATATATGATGATTTATCTAAGCATGCAGTTGCTTATAGAGCAATGTCATTACTTCTTAAAAGACCACCAGGAAGAGAAGCTTATCCAGGAGATGTTTTTTACATACATTCAAGATTGCTTGAAAGAGCAGCAAAGCTTGCACCAGAGTATGGTGGTGGTTCACTAACAGCTCTTCCAATAATAGAAACTCTTGCAGGGGATGTAACAGCATATATTCCAACAAATGTAATATCAATTACAGATGGACAGATATTCCTTGAATCAGATTTATTCTATTCAGGACAAAGACCAGCAGTTAATGCAGGTATATCAGTATCAAGAGTTGGTGGTAGCGCTCAAATAAAAGCTATGAAGAGTGTTACAGGTACATTAAGATTAGAATTAGCACAATATAGAGAACTTGCAGCATTTACTCAATTTGGTTCTGATTTAGATGCAGATTCTTCTAGAAGACTTGAAAAAGGAAAAAGATTAATAGAGGTATTAAAACAAGACCAATATCAACCTATGCCTGTTGAAAAGCAAATTGCTATTATTTATGCAGCAGTTAACAATTTCCTTACAGATATTAAAGTTAGTGATATTAGAAAATTTGAAAAAGAATTCTTAGAATATATGGATACTCATCATAGAGATTTGTTAAAGTCAATTGTAGATGGAAAAGTTTTAACAGATGAAATTAAAGAAGAATTAGAAGTATCTATAACAGAATTTAAAAAGATTTTCTTACAAGAAGCATAGAGTTTTCTGGGAGGTGGAAATATGGGTGCAGCAGGACTGGTTGACATTAAAAGAAGAATAAAATCAGTAGAAAGTACCAGAAAGATAACAAATGCCATGGGGGTTGTTGCCACTTCTAAGCTTAGAAAATGTAGAAAGGAATTATCCACTAATGATATATATTTTAAAATAGCTGAAGAAACCATTAAGTCTTTAGTTGCTATATCTAATGACAGTGAAGATTTAGATTTCCCTTATTTTATTCCTAAAAAAAGTGATTCTAAGCTTTACATAGTCATTACCTCTGATACAGGGTTATGTGGAGGATATAATAATAATATAGTATCATATCTTAGTTATTTAGTAAAAGACGATAAAGATAAATCAAAAGTTATTACTATTGGAGCTAAGGGAATTCCTTATGTAAAAAGAGCAGGATTTAATTCAGTTGCAGAATATGTGGATATACCAAATATTCCAACAACTAAGGAAGTTAAGGTAATATATGAGAAGGCAGTTAGTCTTTTTAATAGTGGCGAAGTTTCAGAGGTATATGTAGTATATACAAATTTTATAAGCCCTGTAAAGCAAATTCCAAGGATAGAAAAATTGTTACCAATAGATAGACTTGAAGGCGAAGGGCAAGCAAAAATAGTAGAGCCAAGTTTAGATATTGTTCTAAAGGATGCACTTGATGCTTATTTAAAGGGAAAATTAAGATATCTAATTTTAAATGCAAAATGTAGTGAAGAAAGTGCTAGAATGACTGCTATGGATGGAGCTACAAGCAATGCAAATGATTTATTAGCAAGTCTTAACTTAAAATATAATAGAATAAGACAAACAATGATTACTCAGGAAATATCAGAGATAGTTGGAGGAGCATCGGCTCAAAAATAGTAAGGAGGTATGTATATGCCTGACAAAATTGGTAAAGTAGTTCAAGTAATTGGACCAGTAGTTGATATAAAATTTGATTCAGACTCTCTACCAAATTTATACAACGCTATTCATATAAATTTAGGAGAGCAAATATTAGTTGCAGAAGTTGAACAACATGTAGGTGATGATATTGTAAGAACTATCGCTATGGAGGCAACTGAAGGACTAAGAAGAGGTATGGAGGCTATTGATACTGGAAAGCCTATTGAAGTACCTGTAGGAGAATGTGTTTTAGGAAGATTATTTAATGTACTTGGAAATGCAATAGATAATTCAGAAAAAGTAGATGCTAAAGAAAAATATCCTATTCACAGACCAGCACCAAGCTTTAAAGATCAATCAGTAGAGCCTGAAATGTTTGAAACAGGAATAAAAGTTATTGATTTATTAGCACCTTATCAAAAAGGTGGTAAGATAGGATTATTTGGTGGAGCTGGAGTTGGAAAGACAGTTCTAATACAAGAATTAATAAATAATATTGCCAAAGAACATGGTGGATTATCTGTTTTCACAGGAGTTGGAGAAAGATCAAGAGAAGGTAATGACCTTTATCATGAAATGAAGGATTCAGGAGTTTTAGCAAAAACAGCATTAGTATTTGGACAAATGAATGAACCACCAGGAGCTAGAATGAGAGTTGCTTTAACTGGACTTACAATGGCTGAGTATTTTAGAGATAGAGGTCAAGATGTACTTTTATTTATAGATAATATATTTAGATTTACTCAAGCAGGTTCAGAAGTTTCTGCTCTTCTTGGAAGAATACCATCAGCTGTTGGATATCAACCAACACTTGCAACTGAAATGGGTGCACTTCAAGAAAGAATTACATCTACAACAAATGGGTCTATAACATCTGTTCAAGCAGTATATGTTCCAGCTGATGACCTTACAGACCCAGCACCAGCAACAACATTTACTCACTTAGATGCAACAACAGTTTTATCAAGAAGTATATCAGAACTTGGAATTTATCCAGCTGTTGATCCTCTTGAATCAACTTCAAGAATACTAGATCCAAGAATAGTAGGAAAAGAACATTATGAAGTTGCAACAAGAGTTAAAAATATACTTGAAAAATATAAAGAACTTCAAGATATCATAGCAATATTAGGTGTTGATGAACTTTCTGATGAAGATAAAATTACTGTTAGCAGAGCAAGAAAGATACAAAGATTTTTATCACAACCATTTACAGTAGGAGAACAATTCTTAGGAATTAAAGGTAAATATGTTCCAATAAAAGATACAATAAAAGGATTTAAAGAAATTTTAGATGGAGAACATGATGACATTCCAGAATCAGCATTCCTTTTTGTTGGAACAATTGAAGAAGCTGTAGAAAAAGCTAAGACATTAGGATAAGGGGTGGAGGATTATGGCCAAAACCTTTAAATTAAAAATAATAACATTAAATAAGACTGTGGTAGATAAGGATGTAGAAAAGTTATTTACAAAGACACAGTTAGGAGAAATTGAATTCTTATCTGGATATGCACCAAGCATAATTAGTACAGTTCCATGTATAACAAGAATATGCGATGAAGATGGAACCACAGAAGAAATATTTACTTCTAAGGGAATAATTAATATAAAAAATAATGAATTAACATTTTTTTGCGATGCAGCAGAATATCCTGAAGAAATAGATTTTGAAAGGGCAGAAAAGGCTAAAGAAAGAGCAGAAAAAAGAATTTCAGAAAAAGAAAAATATGATGTTATAAGGGCAGAAGTAGCTTTACAAAGAGCTATAGTAAGATTAAGCCTAAAAAAGTAGTATAAAAGTTGTCTAAAATATTATTTTAGACAACTTTTTTTGCTACTAGGAACTTATAGTAATTACCAAACTTTTGATAATTTGTTTATGAAAGAGCAAAACAACATATTTATTCTGCCTTTTTTGTCTCAAAACTTAATTTAATTTATATAATATAATATGAGATGTGTATAAAAAATAAAAAATTGACAATAATTTAAGAGGAAAGGTGGGATTAATATGAAACATAAATTATGCCTTATTCTCTTTTTTATGATTTTATTTAATTGTAAAGAGGTCTTTCCAATAGAAAAGTTGTCAAAAGCACTTTATTTAGATAAGCAGTTTATTATAAAATATGATTCTTTTTGTGAAAATGGAGTAAAATGTAACTATGTAATTAATGGAAAAGCTGAAAATGAGATAAATAGAATAAAATTATTAATTTTAAAATATAAAAATTTAAATAATATAAAGATTACTAATAATTACTTAGAAGCAAAAACAGAAGATGAAGAAATATCAATATACACATATAATGAAAAATTTGGTTGCAAAGTTGAAATAAAAATAGTAAATTATGATAAAGAGAATAATATAAATAAATTAATTAAGGAATTAATAGAACTTAAAAATAATAATGGAAACGATATAAGATATTTTAGTTATATAAGGAGTAAGGTAAGTAATATAGAAGAAACACTTAAATATGTAGAGAATAATAAAAATTTAAAAGGTGTGCGAACTATAAATATTAATAATGGTTATACAGGAATAGCTAAATACAAAAATGAAAAAATTAATTTTGCTATAAACAATTATAATACAGGTTCGTATTTAACAATTGGAACACCAATAATATTTACAACATACTAAAAGAATTTATTGTGGAGGATAATATGAAAAAGATAGTGGTTAAGGGTGGAAATAAACTTAAAGGGGAAGTTAATATAGGTGCGGCTAAAAATTCTGTTTTGCCAATAATAGCAGCTTCTATATTATGCGAAGAAGATATTATAATAGAAAATGCACCAATGTTAGAAGATGTATTTGTAATATGTAATTTATTAAAAAGTTTAAATTGTAATTTAAAAATAGAGAATAATAACATTAAGATAAATACTAAAAACATAAATTCAATAGATGCAGATAGTAATCTTATAAGAAAAATGAGAGCTTCATTTCTCATTATGGGACCAATGCTTTCTAGATTTGGGTATTGTAGATTGTCTTTACCAGGAGGATGCAATATAGGAAGTAGACCTATAGATCTCCATTTAAAAGGTTTTAAAGCATTAGGAGCAGATATAACTATGGGTTATGGATATGTAGAGGCTAAAGCTAAAAAGTTAAGAGGAACTACCATTTATTTAGATTTTCCTTCAGTAGGTGCAACAGAAAACATAATAATGGCAGCAACTTTGGCGGAAGGAAGAACAATAATAGAAAATGCTGCAGAAGAGCCAGAGATAGCAGATTTAGCAGGATTTTTAAATTCTATGGGAGCTAAAGTGTCTGGTGCTGGAACAGGAACAGTAATTATAGATGGAGTAAAAAAATTAAAAGGAACTTCCTACAAACCTATTTATGACAGAATTGAAGCTGGTACATTTATTATAGCAGCGGCAATAACAAATAGTAAAATAACTATAAATGGAATAAATAGTAATCATCTTACTCCTGTACTTGAAAAGCTAAAAGAATGTGGAATTGAATTTATAGAAAATGGTGAAAAAATAATTGTTGATGGAACTTTAAATAAAAATCCAATTGATATTAAAACAATGCCATATCCGGGATTTCCAACTGATATGCAGCCACAAATAATGAGTCTTCTATCTATTGTGAATGGTTCAAGTATAGTGACAGAAACTGTTTTTGAAAATAGGTTTATGCATATAGCAGAGCTTAATAGAATGGGAGCTAATATAAAGATAGATGGAAGAACTGCTTTTGTTGAAGGAGTAAATAAATTAACTGGCTGTGATGTAAAAGCTACAGATTTAAGAGCGGGAGCTGCAATGATATTAGCAGGATTAGTAGCAGAAGGATATACTAGTATAGGAGATATATACCACATTGATAGAGGCTATGTTAATATAGAAGAAAAATTTAAAAGGATAGGAGCAGATATTCAAAGGATAGAAGTTTAGAGAAAAGGTGGTGTTTACTGCCTTTTTATTATATAGAAAAATATATATTTTTTATTAAATTATATACAACTTGTTAAGGTTAACACTTTCTTATATTTGTATTTTGAAAAAATAGAATATCATAAAAAAATTAAATTAGGAATAGTAATAGATAAAATATTATAAAAATCATCAGGAGAAAGAATGTATAATAGGAAAGTTGTTAGTAAAAATATAAAATTTTTTATAATTATAAGTATATTTATTATTGTTTTTACTATAGTTATAGCATGGATTTTAATATTATCATCAATTAATAATTTTAATAACTTTACTATAGATAAGGGTTCAATAATAAAGAATAATGGAATAATTATGAAAGGAAACAATAAAGCTAAAGTATATATAAGAAAATCTAAGGAAATAAAAGAAATTGATGTTGAAGAATATGTGGCGGGAGTAGTATCTTCTGAGATGCAAGTAAATTTTGAAAAAGAGGCTTTAAAAGCTCAAGCAGTAGCTGCTAGAACATATTATTATTCTAAGCGATTAAGTTCTTGTAGTGAAGGACAAGGAGCAGAAATATGTGATTCTATTCATTGTCAAGTTTATACGACTAAAGAAGAAAAATTAACTACCTGGCCAGAAAGTGAAAGAGAAAGTAATTGGAATAAAATTAGAGAAGCTGTAAAAGAAACGGAAGGAGATGTATTAGTTTACAATGGAGAGTTGGTAAAATATCCACAATTTTTTTCAACAAGTTCAGGTAAAACTGAAAATTGTATAGATGTTTTTTCAGAAGATATTCCATATCTAAAATCTATAGAAAGTCCAGGAGAGGAGATAGCTCCTAAATTTAAAAGTATAGTAAATATTGATAAATCAACATTTATCAATACTATAACAAGCAATTATAGAAACACTAATTTGAATTATGAAAATTTACAAAATAATATAAAAATACTTTCAAGAACAGAAGGTGGAGCTGTGAAAGAAATCAAATTAGGAAAAGTGACCATTTCAGGAGTTGAATTTAGAAATTTATTTAATATAAATTCAGCAAATTTTACATTAAATATTGTTGAAAATGAAGTGATTATAAATTGTACAGGTTATGGACATGGAGTAGGAATGAGCCAATGGGGAGCGAACATAATGGCTAAGGAAGGAAAAAATTATAAAGATATATTAAAACATTATTATTCAGGAGTAAATATAGAAAAAGTTATATTAGAAGATTAATTATTAGGAATTTTAATATAAGGTGTTAATTATTATTTTGTCTTTTAGTCAATAGACTTAAAAACAAAATAATAATTAACACTTTTTTTATTCAATATGAAGTAAGTTTAAAAAAGAAAAATGTAAAAATTTGAGGAACTAAAATAATGGAAATAATGTATTAATTTTTATTTACTGGACAGAATATATGAAGGAGGTGTTTATATGGACAAAAATTATAAACAAAGAGCAAAAAGATTTTTCAATAAGGAGGGCTTTTATATTGTATTGCTTCTTTGTATATGTATAACTGCCATAGTAGCAACTATTTCTTTCAAAAAATCTCATAGTGTGAAAGAAACAAGCAAAATTGAAAATATACAAGAAGAAAAAATTAATTCAAAAGAAGAAAATGGAGAGGACATTGCTTTAGAAAATGAAACTACAGAAATGCAAAATGCTGAAAGAGCAGAAAATATAACAAAATCTGTAGATGAAGCAAAGGCTGTTTCAACATCAACAGAAGTTAAATTTTCAAAACCAGTAGAAGGAAAAGTATTAAGAGGGTATACATACCCCAAACCAGTTAAATTTAATGAAACAACTCAAAGAACTATAAGAGGAATTGATATTGAAAGCAAAATAGGTACAGAAGTAAAATCAGCAGCGGAAGGAATTGTAGAAAAAGCTGAAAATACAGGCGTAGAAGATGGGATTGTAGTTGTTATAAAACATGCAAATGGTATAAAAACAAAGTATTGCAATTTATCAGAAAATTTATTAGTAAAAACAGGTGACAAAGTAGAGGAAGGTACTGTTATCGGAAAGATTGGAGAAAGTGCAAAGTTGTTCAATAAAGATAATTTTGGAGAACATTTAAACCTTCAAGTATTAAATTCTGAAAACGAGCAAATGGATCCACTAAAATATTTTGCATATAAAACAAACTAACAAAAAAATAAATATTAATCAGTCATTCTATATAAAAAAATGACTGATTAATAAGGAATTTAAAGGCTAGTAATTGCATAAATATAAATTATAGATGATTAAGGAGGGTAGCGTTTTGAAAGACTATATTGAAGAAAGGGTATTAGAAGTGGCAGAGTATATAATTAGTTCAAAAGCTACAATAAGGAAGACAGCTAAGGTGTTTGGAGTAAGTAAAAGTACTATCCACAAAGATATGACAGAAAGATTACCTAAAATAAATCCAGTGATTGCAGAGCAAACCCATAGTATACTGGAATTAAATAAGGCAGAAAGGCACATAAGAGGCGGAAAAGCTACACAATTAAAATATAAGGCTATTGATTGACAATAATATTCCATATATTATAATTAATAAGTATAAATAAAAGTATTTATGTAATATATTAAAATATGGGAGTGGAAAGAATGTTTTTTTGGAGAATGGGGGCCGATTTAGGTATTGATTTAGGAACAGCAACAGTCTTAATATACGAGAAGGGAAAAGGAATTGTATTAAGAGAACCGTCAGTAGTAGCTATAAATAAAAATACTAATGAGGTTTTAGCTGTTGGAGAAGATGCTAGAAAAATGATAGGAAGAACTCCAGGTAATATAACTGCTATACGTCCATTAAAAGACGGTGTAATATCTGATTATGATGTTACTGAAAGAATGCTAAAAGAATTTATTAAAAAAGCAATTAAAAAGAAAAATATAACAATGCCTAAAGTGATAGTTTGTGTTCCATCAAAAGCAACAGAAGTTGAAAAAAGAGCAATTATAGATGCAACTAAAAACTCTGGAGCTAAGAGAGTGCATTTAATTGAAGAGCCATTAGCAGCTGCAATTGGAGCAGGATTAGATATATCTAAGCCAAATGGAGTTATGGTAGTAGATATAGGTGGTGGTACATGTGACATTGCAGTAATATCTTTAGGCGGAGTAGTTGAAAGAGAGTCAATAAAAGTTGGTGGAGATGTTTTTGATAGAGCTATAATTAAGTATGTAAGAAATAAATACAAAATAATGATTGGTGAAAAAACAGCTGAACAACTAAAAATAAATGTAGCATCTGTATTTAAAGGTTCTAGAAATATATCTGATTCGGTAAAAGGAAGAAATCTTGTAACTGGACTACCAGGAGAAATAGAAATATCTACAGAAGAAATTGGAGAAGCATTGTTAGAATCATCAAGTGCTATTGTGGCTAGCGTAAAAGCAGTTTTAGAGAAAACTCCCCCAGAATTATCATCAGATATAATTGAAGAAGGTATATTAATGACTGGCGGAGGAGCTCTTCTAGATGGATTAGACAAGCTTATTGAATCTGAAACTGGAGTAAAGGTAAGAATAGCAGAAGATTCTGTGGAGTGTGTAGTAAAGGGAACAGGAAAAGTATTATCTTATTTTGATTATATATCAGATGATGAAAAAAATGGAGATTACATCAATATAAAATAAGTTTAAAGTTCCTATTAAAAAAGTAAAATTAAACATGATTTTTCAAGTAATAAAAAACAGGTAGAAGAGGTGCTTTACCTGTTTTTTGTCATGAATTAAAGCTTGTCGATGGAAGAGCAAAACAATATATTTATTCTGCCTTTTCATAAAGAATCTAAATATTAATATTTGTATTATATGCATGAATAATTCCTCTAGATATGACTTTTGCCATATCTAAAACTAAAGAAAGTCTAATTGAGTAAGAAGGAAAAAAATTTGAGTTATCAATAGAATCTATTATTCCTACTATGGAAGCATCTCCAACATCAGGTAAGGATTTACCTACACCTTTTCCTGGATGTATTGCATAATCACGTGTATGAATTTCGCCTATAGCTTTTGTTTCTCCTAAACAAGCATCTATGGCTATTATAGATGAATTGGGATGGGTATTTTTTATAAGAGATAGACATTCATCAATATTTAAAGCGTGTATTGGATTAGATATTGTACCATATATGGGAAGTGGAAGTAGGTTATCTTTTAATAAAGTTCCTACTAATGGACCAAGACAATCACCAATACATTTATCAGTGCCAATACATACAATAACAGTATCTTTAGTTATAAAATTTTTTATTCCTTCAGAAATTTGATAATAAGCTAAAGCAGTTTTATAATGAGTTTTTTTCTTAATCACATAATACACCTCCCAATGATAAATATATGAAGAAACTAAAAAAAATATTATAAATATATCATTGTGTGTTAAAAAGAAGAAATAAAGAGAAAACTAGAGTATTTTAAATTTAAATTATGATAATAGATATATGTAAGAGTTGAAATAAAATAAAGTTAAAGATATACTAACTATTGTCGATTGGCAAAAGTCCGATTGTGATTTGATATAGTATTTTATATGGAGGAATTCCCGAGTGGCCAAAGGGGGCAGACTGTAAATCTGTTGCGTTAGCTTCGATGGTTCGAATCCATCTTCCTCCACCATTTTAATGGGCGCATAGCTCAGCTGGGAGAGCATCTGCCTTACAAGCAGAGGGTCACAGGTTCGAGCCCTGTTGTGCCCACCATTAAAATGAAAAAAATAAATACTTATGCTGGCATGGCTCAACGGTAGAGCAGCTGACTTGTAATCAGCAGGTTGTAGGTTCGATTCCTATTGCCAGCTCCAAAATTGGAGGAATTCCCGAGTGGCCAAAGGGGGCAGACTGTAAATCTGTTGCGTTAGCTTCGATGGTTCGAATCCATCTTCCTCCACCATTTTTAATGGGCGCATAGCTCAGCTGGGAGAGCATCTGCCTTACAAGCAGAGGGTCACAGGTTCGAGCCCTGTTGTGCCCACCATTAAAATGAGAAAAATAAATATTTATGCTGGCATGGCTCAACGGTAGAGCAGCTGACTTGTAATCAGCAGGTTGTAGGTTCGATTCCTATTGCCAGCTCCAATATTTTGGAGGAATTCCCGAGTGGCCAAAGGGGGCAGACTGTAAATCTGTTGCGTTAGCTTCGATGGTTCGAATCCATCTTCCTCCACCAAAAAAGTAAGAAGAGGTTCTTACTTTTTTTGTTGTAGTAAAAATTACAATAAATTTAATGAAATAATAATATTGATTTTAATAAAGTATTATGTTATCATCTTTAAAGAAAATGATTATAAAAAAGACTCTTATCAAGAGAGGTGGAGGGATAGGGCCCTATGAAACCCGGCAACCTGTATATTCAAGGTGCCAATTCCTGTAGGTAATTTATCTACAAGATAAGAGAGATTGCTAAGTATGTACATCTCTTCTTATTGAAGAGTTTTTTTATTTTATTAAAAAATTATATAAGGTGTTAAACCACTAATAATTTTTAAAACTTGAGAATAAAAGAAATGAGTTTAGAAACTTGAAAAGGAGAAGAATTTAAGATGAAAAGATTATTTACATCAGAGTCAGTGACAGAAGGACATCCAGACAAAATATGTGACCAAATATCAGATTCAATACTAGATGCAATTTTAGCACAAGATCCAAATGCAAGAGTAGCATGTGAAACATGTACAACTACAGGAATGGTTATGGTTATGGGTGAAATATCTACTAAGTGTTATGTAGATATTCCTAAGGTAGTTAGAAATACTATAAGAGAAATTGGATATGATAGAGCTAAATATGGATTTGATTGTGACACTTGTTCTGTTATCACATCAATAGATGAACAATCTGCAGATATAGCAATGGGAGTAGATGAAGCTTTAGAATCAAAAAATGGAGAAAAAGATGATGTTGAAGCTGTTGGTGCTGGAGACCAAGGAATGATGTTTGGTTTTGCAACTAATGAAACACCAGAATTTATGCCTCTTCCAATAGCTATGGCTCATAGACTTTCTAGAAGATTAGCAGAGGTTAGAAAAAATGGTACATTACCATATTTAAGACCAGATGGAAAAACTCAGGTAACTGTAGAATATGAAGATAATAAGCCAAAAAGAATTGATGCAATTGTAATTTCAACTCAACATGGTGAAGAAGTGACTTTAGAGCAAATAGAAAAAGATATGAAAGAATTTGTAATAAAGGCAGTAGTTCCTTCAGAGTTATTAGATGATGAAACTAAGTATTATATAAATCCAACAGGAAGATTTGTTGTTGGAGGTCCTCAAGGAGATTCTGGACTAACTGGAAGAAAAATAATTGTGGATACTTATGGTGGATATGGTAGACATGGAGGAGGAGCTTTCTCAGGAAAAGATCCAACAAAGGTTGATAGATCAGCTGCATACGCTGCAAGATGGGTTGCAAAGAACTTAGTAGCAGCAGGAGTTGCAGATAAGTTAGAGATTCAATTAGCTTATGCTATAGGAGTTGCTAAGCCTGTATCAATAGAAATAGATACTTTTGGAACAGGAAAAGTTGATGAAGAAACTTTAGTAAATATTGTGGAAAAAGTATTTGATTTAAGACCAGGAGCTATTATAAGAGATTTAGACTTAAGAAGACCTATATATAAGCAAACAGCAGCTTATGGACATTTTGGAAGAACTGATGTAAATCTTCCATGGGAACAATTAAACAAAGTTGATGAAATTAAAAAATTATTATAAAAGTTAGTTTGAAAAGTCACTGTGTAAAGTCAGTGACTTTTTATTTTTTATTCTATAGGAAATTATTATATATTTTGAAAACTGTGGATAAATTGCTAAGTTAATAATAAAGCTTAATAAAAGAAACAAGTTTAAGAATTTCCTTTCCTCTAGTTAGAAAGTATTAATTATTACTTTTTTATGTGAAAATAAAAAAAATCATACAAAGGTATATATCACTATGTTATATTTATAATATAGATATAAAATAAAGTTTGGAGAGATTATATGGAAGTCTTAGAAGGCTTTATAGAAGATATAAAGTTTAAAAGTGAAGAAACTGGATATACAGTAGCAAAATTAAATTATAAAAACACATCTATAAATATTGTTGGAATAATGCCTTTTATTAGTGAAGGTCAGCATGTAAAGCTTAGTGGAGAATGGAAAGTTCATCAAAAATTTGGGGAACAATTTAATGTTAATGAATTTGAAGAAATAGTTCCAACATCAATAGAAGGAATAGAAAAATATTTGTCATCTGGAATAATAAGAGGAATAGGACCAGTTACAGCTAAAAAGATAATAAGTTATTTTGGAGAAGATACATTAAATATTTTAGATAATAATATAGAAAGATTGAGAGAAATCGAAGGTATTGGAGAAAAAAAGTTCAAGATTATCTACAAATCTTATGAAGAGCAACATCATTTAAAAAATATAGTTATATATTTTCAACAATATGGAATAAGTTATAATCAATGTTTGAAAATATGTAATAAGCTTGGGACAAATGCACCAGAAATTGTGAAAAAAAATCCATATGTATTATGTGATGAAATTAAAGGCATAGGATTTTCTACAGCAGATAAAATAGCTTCTATGAATGGCTTAGATAAGGAATCAGATTTTAGGATAATATGTGGAATTCAATTTATTTTAAATAGATTTTGTATTGCAGGTAACACTTTTATGCCTAAAAATCTTCTTATAAATGAAACTCAAGAATTATTACAAGTTCCTAAAGATATAATAGAGCAAGGATTATATAATGGTCATTTAGAAAATAAATTTATTGTTGAAAAAGTTAATGACATAGAAGGAGTTTTTTTGCCATTATACAATTATAGTGAAAATGGAATAACAAAAAAGATTGCAGAACTTTCTATGGAAAATTTTCAGGTTATAAATACAGATATAGACTTTGAAATAAAAGGTTTTGAAAAAAAGCAAGGAATAAATTTTGCAGAATCTCAAAAAGAAGCAATAATAGGTGCTTTTACTAATGGAATAGAAATAATAACAGGAGGTCCTGGAACAGGAAAAACTACTATAATAAAATGTATTATTGATATTTATGAAAATCAGGGAATGAAAGTTATTTTAGGAGCACCAACAGGAAGAGCAGCAAAAAGAATGGCTGAATCCACAGAAAGAGAAGCAAAAACTATTCATCGATTATTAGATATGGTAGCAGGTGATGAGGAGTATATAAATACAGGCTCAGGAGAACCATTAGAATGTGATGTTTTAATAGTAGATGAAGCATCAATGATTGATATTTTTTTAATGAATAATTTATTAAAGTCAATAAAGCTTGGAACTAGACTTATAATAGTTGGAGATGTAGACCAACTTCCATCAGTAGGTGCAGGAAATGTACTAAAAGATTTAATAAACAGTGATATTATAAAAGTAGTTAGACTTAAAGAAATTTTTAGGCAAGGAAAAGAAAGTTTAATTATAACTAATGCACATAGAATAAATAATGGAGAGATGCCTTATTTAAATAGAAAAGATAATGATTTTTATTTTATAAAGGATGAAAATATAAATAGTATATTATTTACATTATTAGATTTAATAAATAGAAGACTACCTAATTTTAATAAAAAATGGGATAAGAGAAGAGATATTCAAATTTTAAGTCCAATTAAAAAAGGTCCCCTTGGAATAATAAATTTAAATGAAAGATTACAAGAAGTACTAAATCCTCCATCTAAAGATAAAAAAGAAATTAAACAAAAAAATATTATCTTTAGAGAAGGAGATAAGGTGATGCAAACAAAAAATAACTATACTTTAAATTGGACTTCTATAACTGGAATAGGGGAGAAAGAAGGTGAGGGAGTTTTTAATGGAGATGTAGGTTTTATAAAAAGCATAGATGAAGAAGAAAAGAGTGTAACTATTATTTTTGATGATGAGCGTAAAGTAATCTATGATTCTGAAAGTATAGAAGAATTAGAGCTTGCTTATGCTATTACAATACACAAAAGTCAAGGAAGTGAATTCAAAGTTGTAGTGATTCCAGCTTTTAATGGAGCACCATTTCTTATGAATAGAAATTTATTATATACAGGGATAACAAGAGCTAAGGAACTTGTAGTAGTTGTAGGATATTCTGGGGCATTGAAATACATGGTTGATAACAAAAGTAGTATGGAGAGATATTCTTCATTAGAATACAAAATAAAACAAGTATTAACTAATAGTGAATTAGATTAGAGGGAAGGGAAGAAGTGTGAATAAAAGAAAGTTATTAAAACAAGAAATTAACATGGCTATAAGTAAAATTGACAATTGGTATAAAAGAAAAAGTAAAGCTTTAACAATAAGTACAATACCATATAATAGTATAGTGATTTTTCAAAATATAATTTTAAATATTATTGAATCAGGTAAAAAAGTATTATATTTATGGAATGGAGATGGTGAAAATACAGAACTAGTAAAGAAGCTTAAATTAGAAAAGAAAGATTTAACTCATGGATATAAAAAAGAAGATGTAGATATAAATTTTATAAATTATAATGATTGTAATAATTTATCAGAAAGATATGAACTAGCTATAATTGATGATATTTCAATATTTTCTACCTTAAGTAAAGAAGAAGTAAGAAGAAAATATGATTCTATATCTAATAATGCAGAAAGAGTTATCATATATAGCATAGAAACAATAATACCTACAGGGGAGTACTTTGAATTGCCTTCTATGTTTAGTACGGGACCTTTTGTAGAACCAAGATTAATGACTACCAGAATAGATTTAGCTAAGGATATTCCTTATATTTTATATGATTATTTAAAGTGGTTTATAGATAATGAACAAAAAGTAGTAATGTATGTTCCAGATGAAGAGAGTCTTGGTGTGGTATGTGAATATTATGCTAATAAATTAAAATTACATGGAGTAAAAGTAACTGCTCTTCCTAAGTTTGATACACAAAAAACTTTAAATGATGTATTAAAATTAAGTAATAAGGCAATGATTATAATAACAGATCGTATGGAGGAGACCTTTAAAGATTTAGCAATAGGTGGGGCAATAGTACTTTTTGCAAATAATAAAAATTATAATTACAGACAGTTTGTTTATATTTGTGGAGAAATATTTAAAATGAATTTAAAATTCCCAGAGGTTCTTTTGGTTGGAAATGAGATATCTAGTGACATGGATGAAGCCAAAGAAATTGCTAGAAACTTTAATATAAAAATATGGGAGAGCAATTATTTAGAACTATAGAAATTATATGGAAAAGTATATTAACAGTTTTATATCCATCTAAAAATAAATGCTTAGTATGTGGATATGAAGATGTAGATGGCTTATGCTATAAATGTCTAAAAAGTATTACATTTTGTGATAAAGACGAATTGTGTGTGGGTTATTATAAAGGTGCATTAAAAGAACTAATACTTTTATTAAAATATAAAAAAGATTTTCAAGCAGGTGAGATTTTAGCAAGTTTTCTTCAAGAAAAAATAAAAAAATATAAAGATGAATACTATCTTACCTATATACCTATAGATAAAAAAAGGCTAAAAGAAAGAGGATTTAATCAATGTGAATATATTGCAAAAGAATTAAGCATAATCACTGGAATTAAAACTATTAACACACTTAAAAAAGTAAAAGAGACAAAAACACAAAAGACCTTAAAAAGAGAAGAAAGAATGGAAAACTTAAAAGATGCTTTTGAAATTATAAATGAGAAGGATATAAAAGGAAAAAAATTCATATTGTTAGATGATGTAATAACAACAGGTACCACACTTAATGAAGGTGTAAAAGTTTTAAAAATTGAAATAAAAATATTGACACTAGCAAAATCTTATATATAATATATTAATGTAAGTTAGGTCTGTGGTTGAAAGTCGATGCTAGTCGCAGGCAAAACGATCCACGTAAGCTAAACAAAGTTTTAGGGAGCATGGTGCGGTATAGAAGTAAGTCCTGCCAGCGTAAGTTGAGAGTATTAGTAGTGAGAGGTTAAGTCCGGGTAGCAAAAGTTCCAGCAGGCGAGTGTGGGGTCAAAGACCAGGTCAGCTAGCTTATGTTAAAAGAAAATAAAGTAAGTTAAAAACTATCTCTATTAAAGGGTAGTTTTTTTATTTTTTTAAAACTGTGAAAATGAAAGAAGAACAGAGATTTAGAAAGCAATCAATACATAATATTCTGTAAATTCTGAATAAAGATATTGATATTTATAATCATAAAAGGTAAAATATAGTCAATACAAGGAGGAATTTAAGAAAACTTCTAAGTATTTTAGAACGTGTAGAGAGGGGCTGAAAATATGAAAGTGACAGTAATAGCTAAGAATATAGAATTAACACCTGCAATAAAGGATATGGTTGAAAAGAAAATTTCTAAATTGGACAAGTATTTTGATCCTAATGTAGAAGCAAAGGCAACTTTAAGTGTCCAAAAAAATAGACAAATAATCGAAGTTACTATACCTTTTAATGGAGTAATTTTAAGAGGAGAAGAAGGAACTGAGGATTTATATAAGTCAATTGACTTAGTAGAAGAAAAATTAGAAAGACAAATTAGAAAACAAAAAACTAAACTTTCAAGAAAAAATTCAACAGGTTCTTTAAGATATCCTGATTTTAATTCAATAAATTCTGATGAAGAAGAGGATGATGATGATTCTAAAATAGTAAGAACTAAGAGCTTTGATGTTAAGCCAATGTCATCTGAAGAAGCAATATTACAAATGGAGTTATTAGGACACAATTTCTTTGTATATCAAGATTGGAAAACAAGCAAGGTAAATGTAGTTTATAAGAGAAAAGATGGTAATTATGGTTTAATAGAACCAGAATATAGATAATAATTAAATTAAAAATGGGGGCTGTTATGAAGAAATTAAATTTCTTTGTAACAGTTCTTTTTTTTAAATAAATATAAAAAAGTGTTAAAATTTTACACATTTAACTGTAAAATGATAATTAATATATATATATCTTGAAAAAAGTAAAAAAAATATATACTAAATATTATTTAAATAATATTAAAGATAAAATGAATTGAGAGGATGAAATTATGGGACTTTTTAAATCAATATTTAAGTCATATAGTGAAAGAGAAGTTAAGAGAATAGAGCCTATTGCAAATAAAGTTTTAGCTTTAGATGAAGAAATGGGTAAATTAACTGATGAACAACTTCAAGCAAAGACTCCTGAATTTAAAGAAAGATTGGCAAAAGGAGAAACTCTAGATGACATATTAGTAGAAGCTTTCGCTGTTGTTAGAGAGGCTTCATGGAGAAAACTTCACATGAAACATCATAAAGTGCAAATCATTGGTGGTATAGTTTTACATCAAGGAAGAATTGCAGAAATGAAAACAGGTGAAGGTAAAACTTTAGTTGCTACATTGCCAGCATATTTAAACGGTTTATTAGGAAATGGAGTACATGTAGTAACAGTAAATGACTATCTTGCTTCAACTCAAATGGAAGAAATGAGTGTTGTATATAATTTCTTAGGTCTTACAACAGGAGTTATAGTACATGGATTAACTAATGACCAAAGAAGAGAAGCTTATAATGCAGATATAACTTATGGTACCAATAATGAATTTGGTTTTGACTATTTAAGAGATAACATGGTTATTTATAAAGAAGAAAGGGTTCAAAGAGTTCTTAACTATTGTATAGTGGATGAAGTTGACTCAATTCTTATTGATGAAGCTAGAACTCCTCTTATAATTTCAGGTGCAGGAGAAAAATCAACTGAATTTTATAAAGTTGCTGATTATTTTGTAAAAACTTTAAAAGAAGAGGAAGATTATTTTATAGATGAAGAAGCAAATGCAGTTATGTTAACTGATAAAGGTGTTGAAAAGGCAGAAAAAACATTTAAAATTGATAACTATGCAGATGCTGAAAATATGGCACTTCAACATTACATAACTCAGGCTTTAAAGGCTAACTATTCTATGAGAATAGATAAAGATTACATGGTTAAAGATGGAGAAGTAATAATTGTAGATGAATTTACAGGAAGACTTATGGAAGGAAGAAGATATTCAGATGGTCTTCACCAAGCTATTGAAGCTAAGGAAGGTGTTAAGATTGCAAGAGAATCTAAAACACTTGCTACAATTACCTTCCAAAATTACTTCAGAATGTACAAAAAACTTTCAGGTATGACAGGTACTGCCTTAACAGAAGAAGAGGAATTTAGAGAAATTTATGGATTAGACGTTATAGTAGTTCCTACTAACAAGCCTGTAGCAAGAATAGATTATCCAGACGTTGTTTTCTTAAATGAAAAAGGAAAATTTAATGCAATAGTTAATGAAATAATAGAAACTCATAAAACTGGTCAGCCAATGCTTATAGGTACTGTAAGTGTAGAAAAGTCAGAACAACTTTCAGCAGTTTTAAAGAAAAAAGGTATTCCACATCAAGTATTAAATGCTAAATATCATGAACAAGAAGCAGAAATAATTAGTCACGCTGGTGAATTGGGAATGGTTACCATAGCAACTAATATGGCTGGTAGAGGTACAGATATTAAGCTTGGAGAAGGTGTTGTTGAAGCAGGTGGACTTAAGATAATAGGTACTGCAAGACATGAATCTCGAAGAATAGATAATCAGTTAAGAGGGCGTGCTGGTAGACAGGGAGACCCAGGTTCATCAAGATTCTATATATCTTTAGATGATGATTTAATGAGAATTTTTGGTTCAGATAGAATTCAAGGTGTTGTTCAAAAGCTAGGCTTAGAAGAAGATGATGCAATAGAAAATAAGATAATAACAAAGCAAATAGAAAATGCTCAAAAGAAGGTTGAAGGTAATAACTTTAACATAAGAAAAACATTATTAGGCTACGATGATGTTATGAATATGCAAAGAGAAATTATTTATAAACAAAGGTCTGAAGTTCTAGAAGGTGAAGATGTTAAAGACCAAATAATGAGCATGACAAAAGAAGTTATAACAAATGCAGTATTTGGGCATTTAAAAGAAGAAGATGGAGATATAGAAGCAGAAATTAAAAAGCTTATAACTTATTTAGATGGAATATGTATCCCAGAGTCTATGATTAATGCTGAAGAATTAACAAAGATGTCTAATGAGGAAATAGTAGAAAAGTTATATAATATAGCTACTAACATATATGAACAAAAAGAAGCTGATTTTGGCTCTGAAAAAATGAGAGAAATTGAAAGAGTTATTCTTTTAAGAAGTGTTGATAGCAAATGGATGGACCATATAGATAACATGGACCACTTAAAGCAAGGTATTGGATTAAGAGCATTTAAGCAACAAGACCCAGTTCAAGCTTACCAAATGGAAGGTAGTGAAATGTTTGAAGATATGATTAGAAACATTAAGCTTGATACAGTTAGGTATATCTTCCATGTACAAGTAGAAAGAGAAGCTCCAAAGAGAGAAAGAGTAGTTCAAGAAACATCAGCATCTCATGCAAGTGCAAATGGAGAAGAGGAAGTTAAAAAGAAAGAGCCTGTAAGAAAAGCTCCAACAGTAGGAAGAAATGAACTTTGTCCATGTGGAAGTGGTAAAAAGTATAAAAATTGTTGTGGAAGAGAAGTATAATATTATATAATAAAAATAGACTACCTTAGGGTAGTCTTTCTATTTTTTATAGAAAAGTATATGATTTTGCTAAACTAATAATAAAGTTTAATAGAAATAATTTTTTTATTGAGGTGATTGTATGATAGTTGATTTAGAAAAAGAAATAGCAAAGCTTCCAGCTTTAAAAGAAACTATAATAGAAATGGGGAAGTCTCTTTGACAAAGATAAATTAGAAAAAAGAGTTAAAGAATTAGAACTTCAAATGCAAGAAACAGGCTTTTGGGATGACAATAAAAGAGCTGAAGAGGTTACTAAAGAAAGTAGTAGAATTAAAGGAAAACTAGAAAAATATAATAATTTATCATCATCTATAGAAGATATTGAAGTGCTTTATGAATTAATGGATGAAGATGACTTAGAATCTGCAGAAGAAATTATAAGCGAAATTAATTCACTTGAAAAAGAAGTCTATGAATATAAAATAGAAATACTTTTATCAGGAGAATATGATAAAAATGATGCTATACTAACATTGCATGTAGGAGTAGGTGGTGCAGATGCTAATGACTGGACAGCAATGTTACTAAGAATGTATACAAGATGGTGTGAAAAGAAAGGATTTAAGGTTGAAACATTAGAGCTTCAAGAAGGAGATGAAGCAGGAATAAAAAGTGTTACTTTAAAGATTAAAGGTGAAAATGCTTATGGATATTTAAAAGCAGAAAAAGGAATACATAGATTAGTAAGAATTTCTCCTTTTAATGCTAATGGAAAAAGGCAAACTTCTTTTGCTTCAGTAGAAGTTTTACCAGAGTTAACTAAAGACCAAGATATAGAAATAAAGCCTGATGACCTTAAAGTTGATACCTTTAGGTCAGGAGGTGCAGGTGGTCAGCATGTTAATAAAACTGAATCTGCAATAAGAATAACACATATTCCAACAGGGATAGTTGTTCAATGTCAAAATGAAAGAAGTCAGTTTTCTAATCGTGATACAGCTATGGCAATGTTAAAATCAAAGCTAATTGAGCTTAAAGAAAGGGCACATAAAGAGAAAATAGAAGATTTAACTGGTGAACTTAAGGAGATGGGCTGGGGTAGCCAGATAAGGTCATATGTATTTCATCCATATAATATGGTTAAGGATCATAGAACTAATGTTGAAACTTCAAATGTAACAGCAGTTATGGATGGAGAACTAGATATGTTTATAAATAGTTATTTATCAGAAACAAGTGAGAAATAGTATATTTCTAAATAATTAATAAGGGACTGTTGTATAAATGAAAAGATTCATTATACACAGTCCTTTTTTAATAGTTAGATAGTGCTTTTTATGTAAATATTTTTATAACAGCCCCTTATTATATGTACGTTTTCATAGTTTGTTTGATTATTTTCTTACAACCATGTCATAACATGAATAACAAAATGCAAATAAAATCACTACATAAATTAAAAAATTAAGTGTTCCAGTTAGTGCAGAAAGAGTTAATCCAATAATAGAAAGAAATAATATGGCATAATTTATAATTTTATGTACTAAAGCTGCACCACTACACACAACAGCAGTAGAAGAAACTACTAGAAGTATAAAGGTAATAACATAGAAGCAGTTTCTTAAGACACTCGCTAGTGATATTATTTGGAAATAATCAAATCCTAACAAAGAAACCAATACTATTAAAAATAGTGATACTGTTCTTTGAATATAGATATTCATAAATCCCTCACCCACTGAAAATAGATTACAATTAATTATAACATTACAAGTAAAAATAATAAATAGTAAAATATTAAAACAATCCTTTTAGGTTGCTTATAATTTGAAAAAGTTTATAATTAAATAATATGAATTAAAAATATTAGGAGGTCAATATGGGAAATATTGAAGAAAGATTGGCAAAAGAGCTTGGATTAAAACTTAATCAAGTTAATAATGTAATTGAAATGTTAGATGAAGGAAATACAGTTCCTTTTATAGCTAGGTATAGAAAAGAAAGAACAGGAGGACTTTCAGATGAAGTTTTAAGAAAGCTTTCAGAAAGATTAACATATTTAAGAAACTTAGAAGAAAGAAAAGCAGATATTTCAAGGCTTATTAATGAACAAGGAAAACTTACTGAGGAGATATCTAAGGCACTTGAAAAAGCTGAGACATTAACAGAAGTAGAGGATATTTATAGACCATATAAGCCTAAAAAAAGAACAAGAGCAACTATAGCAAAAGAAAAGGGGCTTGGAGATTTAGCTGATTTAATTTTAAGTGGAAAATTTAAAGGGGATTTGTTAGATGAAGCTTCAAAATATATAAATGAAGAAAAGGGAGTAAACAATGTTGATGAAGCACTCTTAGGAGCTCAAGATATTATAGCAGAATCAATTTCTGAAGAGGCTAAATTTAGAAAATATATAAGAGAATTAACATTAAGAGAAGGAACAATAGAATCTAAAGGAGCTAGTGAGGATACTACTCCATATGAAATGTATTATGATTATAGCGAAGAAGTGAAGAATATTCCGCCTCATAGAATATTAGCAATAAATAGAGGGGAAAAAGAAAAAGTTTTATCTGTAAAAATTAACATAAATGAAGAGAAAGTTATAAAATATTTAGAAAATAAGCTATTAAAAAATAATGAAATAACAGATGAACAAATGAAAATTGCAATAAAAGATGCGTATAAGAGACTTATTTTTCCTTCAATAGAAAGAGAAGTAAGAAGTGAGCTTACTGATAAAGGTGAAGAGGGAGCAATAAATATATTTAAGGAAAATTTAAAGGCATTACTTATGCAGGCTCCTATTAAAGGAAAGACTGTTATGGGGTATGACCCAGGATTTAGAACTGGATGTAAAGTTGCTATATTAGATAAAACCGGAAAATTTTTAGAGAATGTTGCTGTATATCCTACAGTTCCAAAGAAGGATATAGAAGGAACTAAGAAGACATTAAAAGCATTAATAGCAAAATATGATGTTGATGTTATTTCTCTTGGAAATGGAACAGCTTCAAGAGAGTCAGAAGAAGTAATTGCTGAAATGATTAGCGAAATTAAAAAAGAAACTGGAAAAGAAGTGTCTTATGTAATTGTTTCAGAGGCTGGGGCTTCTGTGTATTCTGCGTCAGAGCTTGGAACTAAAGAATATCCAGATTTAGATGTTACTGTAAGGGGAGCAATATCAATAGGAAGAAGGCTTCAAGACCCTATGGCAGAATTAGTAAAGATAGACCCAAAGGCCATTGGAGTTGGTCAGTATCAACATGATGTTACCCAAAAAAGATTAGAAGAATCTTTAAAAGGAGTTGTTGAGGATTCTGTTAATAAGGTTGGAGTAGATTTAAATACTGCAACACCATCACTATTAACATATGTTTCAGGAATAAATGCAGCAATAGCTAAGAATATTGTAGATTATAGAAATGAAAATGGTGGATTTAAAAATAGAAAAGAATTATTAAAGGTAAAAAGACTAGGACAAAAAGCTTATGAACAATGTGCAGGATTTTTAAGGGTTCCAGAAAGTGATGAACTTTTAGACAACACTTCAGTACATCCTGAATCATATGGAGATGCAAAAAAGTTAATAGAAATTTTAGGATACACAAAAGATGATTTAAAAAATAGAAATTTAGCCGATATTGAAGAAAGGGTTAAGGAAAAAGGAATAAAGAATATTGAAAAAGATATTGAAATTGGAGAATTAACATTAAAAGACATAATAAAAGAGCTTCAAAAACCAGGAAGAGACCCTAGAGATGAAATGCCAAAGCCAATTTTAAAAACTGGCATTATAGATTTAAAAGATTTAAATCCAGGTATGGTTTTGATGGGAACAGTAAGAAACGTTTCAGATTTTGGAGCATTTGTAGATATTGGAGTTCATCAAGATGGATTAGTTCATAAAAGCCAAATAGCAAATAGATTTGTAAAGCATCCTCTTGATATTGTTAAGGTTGGAGATATTATTAAAGTAAAGATATTAGAAGTTGATTCTAAAAGAAAAAGAATATCTTTAACAATGAAGGATATTAAAGAATAACAATTCAAAAAACTGTTATACAATAGATGAAAGTTTATTGTGTAACAGTTTTTTATTTTATTTTGACTTAGAACTATCAAAATAAAATTATATTTATTTTTCATTTTTAATAAAGGAAATCTTATAGTTAGTAATTTTTAAAAACATTAATTTGAAAACGTATGAAATTTTATAAAAACAAATGTAAATGATTATAAAAAATCAAATTAATAAAAGTATTCAATTTCTATTGAAAAAATATTACTAAAGGAGTAATCTGATTAACAAACAAATAAAAAATATATATATATTTTTTATTAAGAATTATAATTTTTTCATGGGGGCGTTTATAAAATGAACGGTTTATTAATGATTGGTATCGCAATAGTAGTATTAGCAGGTTCCTATTTACTTTATGGAAGATGGCTTGCAAATAAATGGGGAATAGACCCTAAAGCAAAAACACCAGCTTACAAATATGAAGATGGAAAAGATTATATTCCAACCTCAAAAGGAACTGTATTTGCACATCAATTTTCATCTATAGCAGGAGCAGGACCTGTAACTGGACCAATAATAGCAGCAGCATTTGGATGGTTACCTGTATTATTATGGCTTCTTGTTGGAGGAATTTTCTTTGGTGCAGTACATGACTTTGGTGCTATGTATGCTTCAGTAAAAAATGAAGGAAAATCAATGGGCTTTCTTATAGAAGAATACATAGGAAGAGCTGGTAAAAAATTATTTTCACTTTTTGCATGGATTTTTACTTTACTTGTAATTGCAGCTTTTTCAGATATAGTAGCTAATACATTTAATGGATTTAATGCAGATGGAAGCAAAAATACACCAAATGCAGCAGCAGCTTCAATTTCTATGTTATTTATTGTGGTAGCGGTACTTTTTGGATTATACATTAAATATGCAAAACCAAATGGAAAACTTCAATTTGGTATTGGTATTGTTCTTTTAATAGCAATGCTTGCTTTAGGAATAAAATTTCCACTTTACTTTAGCAAAAATGTATGGCTTGGAGTTATATTTGTATATATCTTTGTAGCTGCGATAGCACCTATGTGGATTCTTATGCAGCCAAGAGATTATTTAAGCTCATTTTTACTTATAGGAATGATTGTTGGTGCAGTTTTAGGAATAGTTGTAGCAAATCCATCAATGAATTTACCAGCTTTTACTGGATTTAATGTAGGAGGAAAGAGTTTATTCCCAACTTTATTTATAACAATTGCTTGTGGAGCTGTATCAGGATTCCATAGCTTAGTTTCATCAGGAACTTCATCAAAGCAAGTTAAAAATGAAAAAGATATGCAACTTATTTCATATGGAGCAATGAATGTAGAAACTTTACTTGGAGTTATAGCACTTGTGGTTGTTGGTTCAGCATCAGTAGGAGGTAAGATTCCAGATGGAACTCCATTTACAATATTTGCAAGCTCTGTTGCAGGATTTTTAGAAAAATTAGGAATATCACAACATGTTGCAGTATGCTTTATGACAATGTGTATTTCAGCATTAGGCTTAACAACATTAGACTCAGTTGCACGTATTGGACGTATGTCATTCCAAGAATTATTTTTAGATGAAGATACTGATAAGAATAAATTATCTCCTGTAGTAAAATTTTTGACTAATGATTATGTTGCAACTTTAATAACATTAGCTTTAGGATTACTTTTAGCGTTTGGTGGATATAATAGTGTATGGCCATTATTTGGTTCAGCAAACCAATTACTTTCAGCATTAGTATTAATTACTTTAGCAGTATTTCTTAGAGTTACTGGACGTAAGGGATTTATGCTTTGGGCACCAATGGGAATTATGTTAGTAGTAACACTTACTTCATTAGTACAAGCAACAATTACAATATTAGAAAAACTATTTGTAACTGGAGGATTTGTATTCCTTACAGATGGATTACAACTTATCTTTGCAATATTATTAATGGTTCTTGGAGTTTTAGTAGCATTATCTTCATTTAAAAAATTATTTGGAAAAGAAGAAACTAAAGAAGTCCAAGCATAAATTTAAAAAATTAGTTGCAAAATTAAAAAATAAAAAGTATTATAATATATGAGAATATGAGAATTAAATAAAATCTTCAGGGCGGGGTGAAAATCCCCACCGGCGGTAAAGCCCGCGAGCTAGTTTTTAGCATGATTCGGTTAAATTCCGAAGCCGACAGTATAGTCTGGATGGAAGAAGAGATTATTAGGAGAATAAGTATGCCCTGGCTTTTTAGTCAGGGATTTTTTCTAATGATAATTACCCTGAAAAGATAAATTAAGGGGGAATTAAGTAATGAATAATTCAAGTCAAAATCTAAGCAAAGGAATAAAAATTTCATTATTAGGTGCAATGGCATTTATATTAATGTTTTTTGACTTCCCATTAATACCAACATTTCCATGGTTAAAAATTGATTTAAGTGAAGTTCCAGTATTAATAGGAGCTTTTGCCTTTGGTCCTATATCAGGAATTATTATAGAAGGATTAAAAATAGTTTTATATATAATTATAAAAGGAACTCATACAGGATTTGTTGGAGAGTTAGCAAATTTCATAATAGGTGTATCTTTAGTAGTACCTGCAGCATTAATTTATCATAGAAAAAAGAGTAAAACTAGTGCTATTATAGGTATGATAGTTGGTGCTTTGGTTATGGAACTTGGAGGAATTATAGCAAATTTATATTTATTGATACCTGCATATGGTATAACAATTAATATAAAAGAATATGTATTATATGGTTTGCTACCATTTAATGGAGTTAAAGCTTTAATAGTATCTATTCTAACATTTATTTTATATAAAAAATTATCAATTTCATTATTTAAAAATGAAAATACATTTAACGAAAAAGAATTAGCATAGTTAATATAAAAGGCAAAATAATATTTTTATTTTGCTTTTTTTTAATGTATAGGAAAGTATAAAATTTTTTGTAATTGAAATATAGATTATATCTAGCTTTTAGCTTTATTATATGGTAAATTAGTTAATCATATA
>CACZYK010000032.1 GCA_902785295.1 uncultured Clostridium sp. | reverse complement strand
TATTTTTTTTGTGAGAATTTAATTATATCAGAAATTTAGCATAAATGTTTCTTTTTTTATTTGTAAAATTTTTCAAGCACTTTTGCACTATTATAGTAATTATTAATATTGGTTCAGATACTGTTTTTGTTGTTGAAAATCAATTTTCTATTTTTTTTAATTATTTTTACCATAAGGTACTTTATATTTCCTCTACGTTTACATATATATCTTGAGTTTGTGTTGTAGAACCTGTAAATACTCCTTTATCTACAATACAATCTTCATAATCTCTTCCATGAGATATTTTTATAAAGTAATCATCAACTTCTTTATTATGTGTTGGGTCTAGACCATACCAAGAGCCATTATAATAAACCTCTACCCATGCATGTGTTGCTCCCTCACCAATAATCATTCCTACTACATATCTAGCTGGAATTTTATATTTTCTGCATAAGGCTATAAGTATATGAGAATAATCTTGACAAACTCCTTGTCCAAGTTTCATTGCTTCTCCTGCTGTTGTATTTATATTTGTAACTCCAGGAGTATATGTAAATCTTTCATATAATAAATTCATTAAAAATATTGCCCTTTGAAGATCTGTTCCTTCAAAGAGCAAAGATTTTGAATATAAATCTGCCATAGATTCGTTAAATTCTGTATATTTTGAAGGATATTTGTATATTGGGTTGAGTTCTTCTTTTACAATATTATTTCTATTAACCCAAGCAATGCCTGTTGTTTCATATTGAAATGTATTATGAGGAGCGTTGCAATGCCCCACATACACTATATTTCCAAAACCATCTGTTGTTTTATTTAAAGATTCATATGGAGATACATTACATTTTAAAGAATACACCTTTTGATATGAATCACTCTTTGGAGTACATCTTAAAGAAAAGCTATGATTTATAATATCTTCTCCAAGTGTTAGAATCATTCTATAAGTAAACCTAAGTTTCTTCATCAAATCACCCCAATTATTTTTACTTTAAAGCCGATTTTATGTTCAGCTTTTCTTTATATTTTACATTTTAACTAAGTTGCCTAAGTTTGTTATTATTGTAAAATAGTTAAGTTTTAAATTCTCTTCATCTTTAACTATATCACTTAATTTTTGTAAAAGTGGTTCATCATAAGGCATTCCTATTTTTCCTATTCTATTTTTTAGTTTAGTAAATTCTTTTTCTATTTCTGGTTGACTGTATCCCATTCTGCAATATAAATCAACTCTTTCTATGTATCTCGCTGTTTTCATTACATTTCTAAAGTTTTCTGCAAGAACATTGTCATCTACACTTCCCCAAAAGGCAAATATATAATCCATGACTTTTTGAAGTTTTACTATTGGTGAATGACTTTCTTTACATTTTTCTAGTTCATCTAATGCAAGTTGTATGTAAGATAATGTTTCTGTGCTTATTTCTTTTCTCATAACAACAGCATTATCAAAAGCTCTTACCATAGATGAGCCTACTGAATTAGGATTGCTTTTATCAAAAAGATAATTATTTAAGAAAACTTCTTTTGAGCCATAAACATCAGGTATCCCTAATTTATTACAAAAATCCTTATATACAGTCTCATCTATATCGTTATCTATCATTTTATCGTAAAATTTACAAAATATCCTTAAAGTTGAAAATACTCTTTCTGTATATCTTCCAAGCCAAAATAAATGTTGAAATTTTTCTACTGACATAATACCCATGTGTCTTTGAAACCTCCTCCCTGAGATGAATTAACTACAAATGAATCTGCTTCTCTAGAAAATCTAGTTAAGCCACTTGCCCATACCTTTACTTCTTTTCCACAAAGAACAAAAGCTCTTAAATCTGCTTTTCTAGGCACCAATTTTCCATCTTCCATAATATTTAAGTCTAAGAAGTTTATAACCTCTTGAGCAATAAATCTTCTTGATTCATTTATAATAATATTTTTTAATTCTTCTAACTTTTCTTTGCTTAAATCTCTACCAAAAATTACACCATATCCCCCTGCTTCTGATACATCTTTTATTACTAAGTTTTCTATGTTATCTAATACATATTTTCTGTCTTCTTCATAAAAAGGAAGGTATGTAGGTGCATTTTTAAGTATTGGTTCTTCTCCTAAATAATACTTAATCATTTTAGGTACAAAATAATAAATTCCCTTATCATCTGCAACACCATTTCCTGGTGCATTTATAATTGCCACATTTCCAGCTTTGTAAGCTTCCATAAGGTTAGGAATACCAATTAAAGATTCTGGTAAAAAGCACATAGGGTCTAAGTACTCATCAGAAATTCTTCTATACATTACTCCTACTCTCTTTCTGCTTCCATCAAATTCTTTATAATAAAGAACATTATCTTCTACTACTAGGTCACTTGCCATTGCAAGAATCGAGTCTGTTTTTTCTGCTAAATAAGAATGTTCAAAAAATGCTGCATTGTTTCTTCCTGGAGTCATTATAACTCTTACCCCTCCAGTATTTACATTTTCCATAGTTTCCTTTAGCAATTCTGCATAATTTCTATTATCTACTATCTTTGTCTCATTAAATGTTTTAGGACTTACCCTTCTTGTTAACTCTCTAGCTATCATTGGATAAGATGCCCCTGATGGCACTCTAAGGTTGTCTTCTAATATGTACCAACTTTTGTCCTCTGCTTGTACTAAATCTATTCCTGATATGTGACTATATATATCTGCTGGTGGAGTAATTCCCTCACATTGTGGAAGATACCCCTTTGATGAGAATACAAAATCTTCTGGTACTATACCATCTTTAATTATATTCTTGTCACTATATATGTCCTTCAAGAATAAATTTAAAGCCTTAACCCTTTGAATTAACCCCTTTTCAAGATATTCAAATTCTTCTTTTCCAATAACTCTTGGTATTGCATCAAAAGGAAATAATTGTTCCTTAAACTCATTATTTTTATAAATTCCAAATTTGACACCATACCTAGCCATAAGCCTATTGACACTATCTACATGTTCAACCAACTTATTCATATCCTTTCCCTCCCTTAAAACTAAAAATATGTTAAGAAAACAAAAAAAAGCAAAAGAACTGAATACATTCAGCTCCTTTGCTTTATAACTATATGATACTCTCTTTGATAATCGATGTCAACAGAATTATACAATATAATATCTTATTTTTATATAAGTTTTTTACACTTTATTTCAAATTTTTATGTTATATTTTGTGATAAAAAATTTTTTACATAAGCTTTGTTCCACACTCTGGACAGAATTTTGCTCCATTTGTTCTTGTTCCACATTCTGGACAGAATTTAGGTCCTTGACCACTTCCACCTTGAGATGGTTGTTGTTGATTATTTGATTGTTGATAGTTTTGTTGTTGATTATTGTTCATATTATTCATGTTGTTCATCATTTGTTGTCCCATCATCATGCCCATTTGCATGCTCATCATATCAGCAGCCATTCCACCGCCTTGCATTTTTCCTTCTGCCATTGCATCAGTCATCTTCATTCTTTGATATTTATTTACATCATCTACCATGTCTTGTGCTGACATTGTGTTCATCATCTTTTCCATTTCTTCTGGAATAGTTATTCCACCAATTGCAAAGTTTGTAACTTCAATACCTATTTTAGACATATCCATATCTAAATCTTCTTGAATTCCTGCTGCTATTGCATCTGAAGTCACTTGAAGATTGAATATATCCTTTCCTTCTTTTGCTATCCACTTCATTAATTCTTGTGGAAGAATTGACATAATTCTTTCCTTAGCTTCATCTATAGAGTATTGTTGCTTTACTCCTGCAATTTTATCAATAAATGTCATATAATCTGATAACTTAAAGCTAAAATTACCTAAAGCTCTTATAGGAATTCCTCTTCCTGTTCTTTCATCTTTCATATATACAGGCTTTTGAGTTCCCCACTTCATTGTAAATTCTTTTGTATTTATAAATAAAACTTCTGCTCTAATTCCACTATTAAAGCCAAACTTAAATCCTTTTAAAGTTGATAAGAAAGGTATTATTTGTGATTCTATATCATAACTTCCTTCATCTTTAAATACACCTTCAACCTTACCATTATACATAAATATTGCATCTTGACCTGGACGTATTATAAGTTTTGACCCCTTCTTTATTTCCTTATTGCTCCATTTCCAGAACATAAGGTCATCTCGATATTCTTCCCATTCAACTACATTAGAAAACTGATTTGAAAATAATCCCATTTTTTATTCCTCCTTACTACTTGTTTCAACATATTTTCATAATAAAATTTTATGTTGAAACCTAATTGCTTACAATTATTTTTATAAATCATTTAATTTATAAGGTTGTTGTATAAAAAATTTTTCAGCAATATATACCATACTATAATATAGTATTTATACGACAGCACCATTATACAAGAATTAATTTTGTGACATAAAATATGCAATTCCTGCAATTATTATTATTGCAATTATAACTAAAATAGTTATTTTAAGCTTACTATAAGGGTAATCTCCTTTAACCTTTCCTGTTTGCCCATTTATCATTACATTATATACTTTATCTTTATAATTATATGCCACAGAATATACAGGTAAAAGAAGATATTTATATGTTTCATTTGAATATCTAGGGCTTATCCTTACATCCCTAACCCTATCATATCTTTTTAATACATCACTAGAAGCCATACTTCTTAATTCACTATTCATTTTTGAAACAGCTTCTTTATGTCCATCTTCTAAACTCACACTATAGTTTTCAGATAAATTTCCTGAAATATATTTAGGTGAATATGAAGCAACCTCCCCTAAATTAAATGGCATAATTCCATCAAAGAACTTTTTTTCATGAGTTGATGAAGCTGGTACTTGTATATCATCAAAGAATTTTGATACATGACCTGATGTAGGATACCAATCAACTTCTGTTTTAGTTTTTTCCTCTCCATTTTCGTCCTTATATTTTACTTGTCTTTCTTTACCACCATCTGCTGTATAATGACAATCAGCTTGAGCATCAAAAGTCCAATAAGGAATATATATGCTTTGGAATCCACCATGTTGGTATAGCTTTTTTAACTCATTTGGTGCAAGCCATCTTTTCCCCATCCAATTTCTAAAATCTAATAGTGCTTGATTTTTATCAATTTTAAAAGGAACAACTCCATCTGGAATTATGGTTTCTTCCTGCCTTTCTGCTAATACATAGCTAGAGTCACAATATGGACACTTTGCTGCTGTATCATTAGCTCCAATTTCTATTGAAGCTCCACAACCACTACATTGCATTGTTTTACTTTGTTTTTCAGTAGCCTTAACAACTCTTCTAGAATCTAATGTTAAATCATGCTCAACTATTGATGAATTGTCATTTTCTATTTGTATGCTTGTTTCACAGTTTGGACACTTAAGCGTTTGAGTTTTTACATCAAACTCCATTATCCCACCGCAATTTTCACACCTATAAACTTTATCCTCTGCCATTTCCCCACTCCCTAAATCTAATTTATGAATAAAATCATTAAATTAAACTTTCTCCATAAACTTCAGCAAATTTAAACATTACATCAATTTACAAGTAAAATCATTAAATTAAACCTAATTGTTTTCTTAATTCATCTAAGCCATCATCAGCTTCATTACTTGTATTTGTTTGCTGGTTGCTTGTTTCTATATTGCTATTTAAAGAACCTTGATTTTTATCTACTATATTGCTTGTTTCAACTTTATTAGCATTTTCAGTGTTATTATCCTCATAAAGTTCATCAAATATGCTCATATCGCTAATATTTTCATTATTTTTATAACTTCCATTATTTAATTCTGCTAAAGCCTCTGCCTCAAAAACTGCTCTATCTGCTTTTTCTGACATTTCATCTAACTTAGAATTTACAGATGCTCCAGTAGTTGATGCACTAAGCTTATTTTTTATTTCTTCTTTTCTAGCTTTAAGTTCATTTATGTCATTTAAAAGCTTTTCATCCATTTGGAGCATTTTATTATTGCTATCTGCTATTAATGTATATTCTTTCCTTAATATATCTAATTTTTTCTCTGCGTTTTCCTTTTCTGCCATAAATCTTTTAGCATCTCCTTGTTTATTAGCTGCTAAAGATTTATCCACATATCTTTGGAACTTATCCACTGTATCTTCACATTCTAAAACTTCTCTCTTCTTTCTTTTTTCAAGAACAACTACTGCTTCTTTTTCTGCTTTTATCTCTCCTAACTGGCTTTCCAATAAAGCTATATACTTATCCACATCCTTAAGTGGATTTTTTGACTTATTTAACAAAGAATTTACTTTGCAAGACATTATATTACCAAATCTTTTTAAAACCCCCACGAAATTCACCCTCTTTAATATTTTACTTTATTCTATTATATCCTATAACTTACATAATTTCTATTAAAATATCAATAATGTTTTAAGCCATATTTATTATTGATGATTTTCCAAACCTTCTTGGCTTTGTAATACATACATAACGATTTTCAGTATTAATAATTTCATTAAGTTTTTCTATTATATTTGATTTATCAACATAATACTTTGAATTTAATAAAAACTCAAATTTCTCCAAAGGACTATTTGTATTTAAATATACAGCCATCACTTCACTTCCTTTCTTTATTTTTAATGATATCTTCCTTATCACAATATTAGTATCTATTTTCTCTTTGTCCTAACTTTTTTCTTAAAAAATAGTACCATAGCAACAACAAGCAAAATAATTCCTAAAATCTCTAGACAAGTATTTACTACTTTTAAAAGTTCATCAATCCAAGTGCTTCCTATTTTTTCCGATTGTTCCTTTTTAATTTTATTTTCTACTTCCTCTGTATAAGGAATTCTGGTACCACGCACTAAAAGACGATGAGTATTTTCTCCATAAGGAGTACATGTTACTAAAGTTATATAATCTTTAGTAGGATTTATTAATAAATCAGAGATATTTTCTGGTTTTACAACCTTTATTTGGTCTACTTCATAAGCTAATTTTTCTCCTAATACTTCAACATAAAAAACATTTCCATTTTCAAGCTTATTTAAGTCTGTAAATAATTTGGCAGTTGGAAGGCCTGTGTGTCCCAGTAAAACTGAGTGAGTGCCTTCCCCACCTATAGGAAAAGATGTATTTTGCAAATGTCCTACTCCTTTTTCTAATACTTCCTCAGAAGTGCCATGATATATAGGAAGATTAACATCTATTTTGGGAATATTAACATATCCAATTACATTATCTTTTCCTATATTTAAAATATTATAATAACCATAATCCACTTCAAATTCCTCAGCTTCTGAATTAAATGGTGCTGTTGTTATTATTGTGTTTTCTACTAAAAGTTTATTATAATTTTTTGCTTTCTCTTTTTCCTTTTCTAAAGTTTCATAGGGTATAGACTGAATATTTTTTTTATATTCTTCAATAACAGTTTTTTGATTATCTTCAACATGTGAATTACTAATTAAAGAAGACAATATACTTCCTAATGCTACAATAGACATAAGTAGAATAAATATAATTTTTACCTTTTTTCTCATCTCTGAAAAAGTCTCCTTACAAATTTGGGTCTATTTTTTCTTTTTTCCAGTAACTATTACTATTATAAGAAGAATTCCCATTATTATTACTCCTACTAAAGGAGAGTATCTGTCAAATAATATCATGTATTGAGATTCTGACAATTTTTTAGGTTTATCTTCTTTTGAAGAGGTAGCAGTTTCTGTGCTTATTGTTTGATTGTTTATTTCTTCTTCATTATCTTTTTCTCTTTCACAATAAACAACATATCTTTTATAATTCTTTGTGTATGGATGGCATGTTATTAAAGTTACCATATCTTTTCCAGGCTGTATAAGAACTTCTTGAGAATCTGTTGGATTAATTATTTTTATCTCTGAAACTCGATATCTTAAAGTTTCCCAAAGGTTTTTGATGATAACCTCATCTCCAATTTCCATAATTTCAATATCACAAATTGGAAGAGAAGTTTGGCTCATATGAACTGCACCTTTTGCCATATTATCAGTATTTGCACCTAAATATATTGGAAGCTCTATTTCCATATGAGGAACTGCAATATAACCAATTATATTATCTTCAACTCCATACTGAGTTAAATCGAAGCTACTCTGTTGATAAGACCAAGGGTCCTTTAAATCTGATTGATTATCTTTATAAATTTTTTCATTATAAGCTTTCATATCACTATATAATCTATTTAAAGGACTTTCTTCATCATTTGATTCTTCATGTAGCTTTTCTACTGTTTTTTCAAAATTCTTTTTAGTTTCTTCAACTTCTACTTTATTCTCATATTTATTTGCTAAAGGATATAGAAAAAGAACTAATCCTAATATAAACATTAAGCCTACAAAAATCAATTTTAATTTTTGCTTCATTCTTTTTTCCTTCCCTTCTTTTTAATAAGTACAACTATTATAAAGATAATTCCTAAGATAGCCAATCCACCTAATCCAATAGCTAATGCCTTAAAGTACTCATCACGCCATGTGCTTCCTACATTTTCTTTTTGTTCCTTCTTAATCTCTTTTTCAACTTCTTCTGTATAAGGAATTCTAGTTCCACGCACCAATAAACGGTGAGAGTTTATACCATAAGGAGTACATGTTACTAATGTTACATAATCTTTATCAGATTCAATTAATAAATCTGAAGTTTCATGTGGCTCTACTATTTTTATTTGGTCTACTTCATAAGCAAAAGTTTCTCCTAAGGTTTTTATATAAAATATATTTCCTTCTTCAAGCTTATCCAAATCCGTAAATAACTTTGCAGAAGAAAGACCAGTATGACCTGATAATACAGCATGAGTGCTTTCTCCTCCAACGGGAAGAGAAGTGTTTTGTAAATGCCCAACCCCTTTTTGCAAAACCTCCTCAGAAGTTCCATGATATATAGGAAGATTAACATCTATTTTAGGAATAACAACATAACCCATTAAACCTTTTTCGTCAAGATTTAAAATATTAAAATAATCAGAGCTTTCTTCAAGCCTTTTTTGAGCTTCTGGGTCAAAAGGGTCTGTTACAATAGCAGTTCCAATTAAAAGTTTATTATAGTCACTTGCACGCTCTAACTCTTCATTTTTAGTATTTTCGGGCATTTTTTCAACTTTTTTTTCATAACTGTTAATTATAATCTTCTGTTGATGTTCCATATAAGCATTACTAATTACAGGATAAAGCATAATTCCAAATCCTGATAAAAATATTAATGACATAAGAATAATTGACAACTTTCTTTTCATAAATTCTCTCCACTTCTATAAAAAAATAAGGGATAAGGTTTCCCCCATCCCTTTTTATAGATTTTCTTTAATTTTTTTGTTTAAAACTAGTTAGCTTTTTTCTTTCTAGTAGCCATGAATACTACAACTGCTCCAGCCATTAATACAAGACCACCAATTGTGAACATCCAAGTACCAGCTCCACCTGTTTGAGGAAGAGTTACACCTTGAGTATTTGTAACTTTTACTGTTAATTTATCAGTATCAACAGTTGTTCCTGTAACTGTATGAGTACCATTTAAAATTCCATCTGTGTTACCTGCAACTATTGTAAAGCAAGTGTCTGGGTTTGCTGGAAGAGTATATCCATTTGGAGCCTTTACTTCTGTTAACTTATATTCACCTGCATCAAGACCTGTTAATGTAGCATGTCCTGTAAAAGTAATTTTTCCAGTAGAAGAATCAATTGTTGCATTAGTAGAATCTTTACCTAGACTCTTAACTAGAACATAAGTATCCTTAACTTTTCTGTATAATTCAAATTCTACAGAATCAGTTGTTATTTCATTATTTGCAGCATCTATCTTTTTAATAGCTACATTATAGCTATAAGTTACAGTTTCTTTTTTATCTGTATTAGTTTCTGTTTTTTTAGAAGGGTTTACTGTATAATGTAATTTAACTTCATTTTTATTACCATCTCCACCAATTATAGCATTTTTATTTACTTTAGCTTGATAAGTAATTGTTATATATTTATAAGCTTTTATATTTGAATAATTTCCTGTAAATTTAAAAGTTAAATCAGTATTAGCAGTAGGATCAGTAGTTAATTCAACTGGTACATCTATTAATTGAGATGTAATATCTTCACCATTATCACCATCAACCTTATGTCCTAACGCTCTAACATTAGCTTTATATGTTAAACCTTGACTTAGTGTATCTAATAATTCAAATACTATATTACTTTCATTATATGATGCTGGAACTCCAGTTTCAGAACCTTCTACTGTATAATGTGGTACATCAGCTTTTAATTCATAAGTAAGAATATCACCAACACTTGCATCATCTTTTTTTACTGAATAATTAGATTGTAAATCTGTTGTTCCTACAGTTTCTTGAACAATATTTTTATCAATAGTTATTTCATTTCCCTTAGGAGCTATTGTTTGTTTATAGAAGAATTTATCTACTGAACTACCGAATGCTGGAACTGCTGCTAATATTGGAGCAGTTGCAACCCATGCATCTCCATCAGATGAACCAGTTTGTAAAACAGCATAGTAACCAATAGGTAATTCGTTTTCTGTTCCACTTGTAAGTACTTGGCTAGTACCATCAAATCCAGTAGTATTTATTACTTCTTCTATATCTCTTGCAAGTAAATAACTATTTGCTTCTGTATCAGTTCCTTTATTTACAATTTTTCCTGTTCTTTTAACTGTATATTTTACAGTTAAGTCAGAATTTGGGGCAGCTTCAGTATCAATTATACTCTTAAATGCATTTTCTACAGTATATGAATATGTGCTTTGACCTTCTACATAATTAGCAGTTAATACCTTATATGCTGTATATACTGCATTAGGAGCTTTAGCAGGATTTGTAATAGTTATTTTTCCTTTTGTTGCAGTTTCATTAATAGATGTTTCTGATCCAACTCCAGTACTATTTGCAAATGCATTAACAGTAAATAGGCTCATCATCATCATAGCTGTGACAATGATTGAAAGAATTTGTTTGATTTTGTTTTTTACTTTCATATTTTTTCCCTCCAAAAATTTTTTATTTTTTCTAAGAGCTTGTTTAAATTACTCTCAAAGTTAACATTTATTTATATAAAAGAAATTGTAAATACAATCTCTTATTATATCTTTTTACTTGTTTTTACTTACTACGTAAGTTTATCACTTTTTTCTATATTTTTCAATAACTTTTTTTGATATTTTTTGATATTTTTTGATATTTTGTCGATATAAACCTGTTTTGACATAAGAATGCTCTTTAATAGATAGACTCTTTATTTAGGCATATTACACTTTATAATTTAGCTTATTTTTTTAGATTTTCTTACTTTAACAACAGTATAAACTCCTGCTGATAATAGCATAGTTAAAACACCAATTAATAAATATAATTGAATTCCTTTAAGTCCTGATATTGGAAGTATAGCACCTTTAGGATTTAAAACATTTAGTTTAATAGACATAGGTTTATTATCATTTAATGAGCTATCTATTACTTTATCATCATTTTTATCACCAATTACTTTTAAACTATCACCATCTGGAGAAAGTTCTATTATAAATGATGAATTTAGTTTAACATATCCTTCTGGAGCTTCTGTTTCTTCTATCTGATAGAAACCTGGGTCTAGTTCATTAAATGTAGCAATTCCATTATCAGAAGTAGTTATAGGTTGTTTTTCAAATCCTGTATCTACCTTAAATTTATCATTTCCTATTTGAATAGTTTCAGCCTCATCTTTTACTAATTTCTTTATTGTAAATTTAGCACCATTTAATTTCTTACTTGAATCTTCAAAATCCACTTTAGTTATTTCTATTGAACCAGAACCAATCCTTTTATTTGTTATTGTAGCTGTATATTTAGGGTCAGCCTGTGAACCTGATTCATTAACATTTCCACCAGATATTTGGTATTTTTGACCATTTAATGTAATATCACTTCCATTCTTTTTAACAGAAGTTACTTTATCTATATCATTAACTTCAACCTCTACTATTCTATATTCATAATCATGTCCATCTGCGTTGGATTTATCTAAGTTTTTAAATGTATATCTCCATTGAGTATAAGCTCCAACAATTCTTACATAATCTTTTTCATGAACTTGTACTATAGTAAAAGCATCCTCTGTTCCCTTTACTCTTCTTTGTAATTGAACATCAATGTATTGTGGAAGTGATGAATTGTCTAATATATTTTCTGTATTTTTCCATTCTTTTTCTAAGTCAATAGATATCTTCCTATGCTTAGTATTTTTAAATGTGTAAGTTGACTTTGTAGTATCATCTTCATCTGCAACAACTACTCCTGTTACAGTCATATTTTGTGAATCAAGATTAACATTTTTGTCATTTCCTTCAACTTTATCAATACTATCTACTCTAAAATCATCAGTTTCCCCAATTACTTCTTCAATACAATATGTTGTACCTGCTGGAATACCACTAATAGTATATTCTCCACCTATCTCTATTGGGTCAGTTTCTATAACAATTGGATTTTTTCCCTCTAATGCCATTCCTGCAACATTTGTAAAGGTTACTTTAAATTTATATGTTCCTGTTAATTCTTCTTGTGTATATGCTTTATCTTTTTTAATTGTAATTTTACCTGTACGTACTGTATTCACAAAAACAGCCTTCAAATTTATATTTGAATTATCATCATCAGGTTCACTATAAGAACGAAATACTATGGTATTATCATTTGGCTTTCTTGCTTTATCATACTTACCATTAGGAACTCTCTTGTCTAGATCATTTGGTACATTTGCTATTCTGCCATCATCTACTTTTAAACCATCGTGTTCTTTTAAATTATTAACATTTGCATCTTGAGGATTAGTTATTGTATTTCCTGTACCATAGTTTTGTATGTTACTACCATTTTCATATAAGGTCCATTTAGTTGAAAATACATCTGGATTAACTTCTTCTGTTAATGAAATATAACTTCCTCTTCTAAATTGATTTTTAAATGTTGCAATGTCATTATTTCCTAATAAAAAGTTTCCTTCTGAATCAACCTTCTTAATTGTATTATCTTTATCATTTAACTCAAATAAAGCATCTTTTGCATTTTTTAAATCTCCACTTGAACTTGAGGCAGAACCATAATCTGGTATTAGTCTCTCATCTATTTGGAAGCCTGTTGCAGATAATTTAACATCTTCTGATTTAAATATTACATTATCAAGATAAATGTCATTACGATATTTATAACCAAACTTAACATACATTAAATTTTCAAAATTGAAATTAGAATTTTGTGTTAATTTGCTAATATTTACTAATATAGTATGCCAAGTTCTCTTTTTTAACATTAATGTACTTTCAACATTTTGACTACTAAGCCATCCATTTATTTTTTGACCACTTGAATCTTCTAATTCAATATACATATTTGCTATTAATGGATCAAATGTTGCATCATCGAAATAAAAGTCAAATTGCAAATATTTTTTAGCACTTGATATATCGAATGAGTTACCATCTTCTCTTTTAATAATTCCCAATCTTTGGTCAATATATGAACCAGAAGGATCATCAACATTTCCTGTGTTTCCATGAGCTACATCATTATTTCCAGCTTTACTTGAACAATGTTCAAAAACATTTCCAGTTACTGGATATACGCTACTATTTTTAAAACTATCATTAAATACAAGTGAAGTTTGTTGTTGAGAAGTACCACTTGGGGTATATGCTCCATATGAAGTAACTTGATTTTTTATATTGAAGCTAAACATTTTATTTGCGTTGTCAAAACAACTTTTAAATTCATCATTTACATTATTTACATCAACTTGTTTTTCTACTTGTAATTTATTTTCATCTGGGAAGTTAAATGTAACTCTCATATTAGACTCCCAAAGACCACGTTCCATATAAAACATTGTTAATGTATGTGACTTTTTATTATCATCAAGTTCAAAAGAACCAGTTGTACTACCATTTACTTTATCAGTAGCATTCCTATCATAACTAGTAAATCCTCTATCTTTATTTTTAATTCTACTTATATTATACTTTTTATCTTTAAAGTTTAATGTTCCTGAAACTACACCATGTCCACCACCGATATCTAAAGCTAATTTACCATCAATAAATATCCAAACATCATCATCTCCAGAAAAGTTAAATTCAATAGGCACCTCTTCTTGGTTACTAGTTTTAACTGTTTTAGTATCTGTTAGCTTAAAATCAAATTGAAGCTTCATAGCAAATCCATAATTCAACTGAGTAGCTTTACCACTTTGAGTTGTTGTATTAAATGGGAAGAAGTTTCCATCTGTTGTTACTGTACCTTCTGGTTTTTGTCCACAAACTTTAGCATTATTTTCTTTTAAATAATATTCATTTTTAGAAGCATCTTTTTTCATCTCTAGTGAAGTATCTGCACTATTAAATTCCCAATAATCTACTGTTCCAGTTTTACTTGGATCACTTTGACTTTTTAGAGTTTTTTTAGTAAATGGGAATTCTACATCTTTGTATACTTTTCCTAATACAGTATTTTTAGCATTATTTCCTTCTAAGAAACTTTCATTAAAATATGGTGCTAATTTTGTTCCATTATTAGTATTTATTTGTAAGTTTCCATTTGTATCTAAATTAGGATTTACCAAATCCAAAACAGCATTTTTTCCTTCACTACCTGTAAGTTCTTTTCCATCTGCACCCCACATAGAATGATGTTCATAAAAGAATTTATTCTTTGCAGTAGTATTATTACTTGTAATATCACTTTTATCATAACCATATAAATCTAAATTTTGACCAATCTCAGAATAGTTGCTACCAACATAGTTTTGGAAGTTTCCCCAATAAATAGGGTCTGTTGCTTGATTTTCTTTATAATAACTGCTAAGAGCTTGATTAAATTGATTAAATGGTTGATATATTCTATGAGTATTTATATTCTTTCCATTTGATTCAAGATTATAACTATCTCTATTATTTCCATTCAATTCATAATCTGTATAAAAATCATAAAATGTAGTATTTACATACTTAGTTTTTGTATTTCTTACAAAACTTTGTGTATCATCTATATCTACTATTGATTTTTCAGCTTCCTTATTACTTTTTTCTTTACCTTCTAGTTCTGGATTACGAATTGTATAAACTTCATTCCAATATCCCTTACGCAAAGAATTAGAATATATAATATCATCACTACTATCTGCATAAAAACAAGGGAAGGATAAGTTAGTAGGAATATCTAAATCTTCTGTTTTAGCTGAAGTATCTCCAGTAAGTTTGTCAGTACTATAAAAAATTATTTTATCATATTGGTTTGGATCTAAATCAACCTTATACACATCATTCCATATGTTATTGCCATTTTTATAACTTGGAACTTTTGTCATCTCTATATCAGCGTTTATACTAGTATTATCATCTTTTTTCCAAACGTGACACCAAACCTTTCCATCACTATTAGGAATTTCACGGTTTGCTTTATCAACACCATTATTACCGCCCTGATCACCTGCATAAGAAAGTTTTGAAAGAGTAGCATCAAAATAAACAGTATAAGTTTTACTATACTTACCAGATACAAGTGCTATATTATTAGAAGTTGTAACAACATTATTATTATCTAAGTCAGAAACATTCCAGAAAAAATGATATTTAGTCCCATCACTTTTTATAATTGTTATTTTTGTTTGTTGTGTAGTTCCTGATGGCATTGTATAACTTAATGTTTTATCATCATTTGCATCTTGTGATAATATTACTGGGTCTCCAGCACAAATTTGTATTTTTGTTTCTTCACTACTTAAGAAGCTAATCTTATCTAAATATAATGTTCTATCATTTATACTTGAGTCAGCTGTATTTTCCTTACCCCAATAGCTATACTTAGTTCCATTTGGATTTTCTGTTGCTCCATAATATAAAACTGAATTTCCTTCATTTATATTTATATCTGTACCATCTGTAACACTTGAAGTTACTTCATATGCTTTAGTAATATTTTTATCACCACTTTTAAACATTACATATTTATATGCATTTCCAGCTGCATTATCTGGTGGAACTGTAAATACTCCATTTTCTTTAGGAACATCTCTTTTATCTGAAAAACTTTCATCTGTTGCAAAAACTGCTGTTATTTCACCTAAAGTTTCAGTCATATCTACAAACTTTAATGGACTTCCAGCTTTGCTAACTATTCTTACCCCTTCTATTAATTTATATACATGCTTTTTATTTACATATTCATCTTCTGAACCATCCCAATAAAAAGCTTTACCTTTTGCATTATCAAAAGTTGTAACTGCATTTGTTCTTGCCCAATCATTACCATTTGCTGTATTCCAATCATTATACAATATTGCAAATTCCTTATCAGTATTAGACCAGCCACTTATATTCCAATAAAAGTATTCTATTCCATTGATTGTTTCTCTTCCATCTGGTTTACTTGGAGTCCAAGCTCCAGCATTTAGACCAACTATCTTTACATTATCAAAATTTTCAAAATTACAGCTTGAATTTCTATTCATTCCATTAACATCTAAATAGATATAGTTTGAATTAAATGTTTCTCCTACTGCTTCTATGGGTCTTACTGGTAACAATACCAAGCACATAAATAAAATCATAATCAAAGAAAGGGCTTGTTTAAAACCTTTTAGTTTGAAAATTGACTTTCTTTGATTTCTTACGAAAATATTTTTTCTTTTTTTCATTATTCTCCTGCTCCCCTTTCTAATAGATTATTTTTATTTCCCATTTATTTAATAAATTGTGCCAAAATAAATATAACCCAAATAGTTATATATTTAGATTACGACATAAGAATAACACAAAACTATATTTTATTCAAGTATATTACATTTTTTTATTTATTTCTTATAATATATATTTTTATGGATATTGCTTTTTAAATTTTAAATATATTGTAACTTTTCAACATAAATCTTATTTCCAAAGCTAAAAGCTTTTCAAAACCATCTGCAGAGTGGGTGACATTCATTTAATATAAAAAATAAGGTATCGTAAGCAGTTTTTAAGTGCTAATGCGATACCTTCTTTCTTTATTCTATTAATGTTAATAGTTCTTTTTGTTTCTTTTTACTTAAATTAAAAATATAAGTTTTTTTGTCTATAACAGCTATTATATAATTTTGTTTTGAATTAGAAACTACCATCCAGCTATTTATATTTTGCTTTTTGTCTGTTCCTAAAATATTTATGCTTTTTTCTTTAGTATATTTGCAACTTATAAACAAGCCATTTTTTTTCATGTTCTTTATATCATCATTTGTTAACATTAAATCAACTTCTGATTTTGTATTAAGCTCTTGAAGTACTGTTTCTTTTATCTCTTCTTCTTTTTCATTAGATAACTTAATTTCTTTTTTATTTATTGTTACTTCAAATAATTTATTACTTCCAAACATAACTTTTAATCCTATAGCACCCATAATAATTAGAATTATTAATATTATTATTCTTTTTTTCATATTACTTTAAAGAAACACTATCTATTAATACTGCAGTATCATATATTGAATCTCCAGTATCCCATACAGAGAATCTTAATGTAACAAATTTTCCTGAATATTTGCTTATTTCTTTATTAGTTACTGTTTTCCATTTTGTATGGTAAGTAGTATTATCTCCACCATCAAAATTAATTCCATCAATCTCATACCATTGTGAAGTATTTACAGATTCAAAAGTTAATTGTGTTATAACATTTCCTTTTTCATCTAGTAATTCAGCTACAAACTTATCATCAAACATACTGCCTACATACTCCATTGGTTCTTCTGATATTATATCATAAGAAAATGTTAATGACTTAGTACCTACAGGCACTTTGAAATATTGATAAATGCTACTTCCTTCTGTTCCACTTATATAACTTTCTTCTGCTGAACCTAGACCTGTTGTTATTATTGCCATTCTTGAACCATCTACTGGTTTTAGTTCGGCAAGCTTTTGTAATATTCTTGCATCTCCTACATTGCTCCACTTAGATGTTGAAATATTAGCACTTTCTTCAAAACTTCCATTTAAAATTCCAGTATTAAATAAAATCTTTTCTTTATTACCAGTAGACTGAAGTACTGCTTTTTTCTTTTCTGGATCATTTATATTATTTTTTTGTCCCCAAGTCACATCATCTTTTCCATTAACCTTCATAGCTTCATTAATTGATTCACCAATAGTCTTTCCGTCTATTAATTGATTTACAATTTCTTCTGCCATAGCTACATTGTAATAAGTATAAACACTTTCTCTATATCCTAAAGCTATTGCTGCACCAGAATCTGTTAATGCTTTACCAAGTGTATAATCTGTTGTATTTCCTTCTCCAAATCCTAAGCACATTCCCATATATACTATTGCATCATTTATTTTGCTTCCTGAATAATAGTAGTTAAAAAATGAAGGGAAAACCCAATAAAATGTTCCATCACCTGTTGTAGCTTTTAATATACGATGTTGTTGTAAATCTTCTTTATACTTTTTATCCTTTTCTTTAGTAGACTCATCTCTCAAACACACTACTGAATATGTGTTTTTAGTTAACCATAAAAATCCACTGCGATATGTTTGTCTACTTCCATGTGAATGTACTAATACCAAATCATTTCCTGAAAAAGCTGTTTTATAATCTTCTATTGTTACATCTGAATCTATATTTACTTTTACATTATTTTCTTCTAGCTTATTTTTTATTCCAACCCATTTTTGATATATATCATTAGTGCTTGATGCCTCATCTCTACTATATAATATTTTAGCTTTAATAGAACTATTTTGACTTGCAGTTTTTTGTGCATCTAATGATAAATTTTTACTTATTTTTTGAGGATTATTTTCTTCTAATTTAGTTTCTTCAAAATTTGTTGTTTTTTCATTATTTATTTCATTTTTATCATCTGTTAATACTTTTTCTTCTGATTTAATATCCTCATCATCTTTTACTGATATATTTTCTTTATTTGCTTCTTCTTCATTTGCTTCTTCTTCATTTGCTTCTTCTTTAATTGAATTTTCTCCACTTACTTCTTCAGTTGAATTTTCTTCACTTACTTCTTCAGTTAAAACATCTTGTGAAGTATTTTCTTCTAGTGATTTTTCACTTTCTGACTCTTTTAAAATTTCTGTTGTTTCTTCAATATCATTAGAAGTTTCCTCATTTGCTTCTACTGTATCTAATTCATCATTAAAATCTCCTACCATTACGCTTCCATATACTCCACATTTATATGAAAAAGTATATAACTTGCTTTCATTATCATAATATATAGATTCTTTTATGATTAATTCTGAATTTGCTAATTCTTGTAATTTTTCTTCTACTTTTTGAACTTTTTCTTCTATTGATAATTTTTTATATTCTTCAGATGATAATAATTGTTGTAATTCTTCATCTGCTTTTTCCATTTCATCAAAATTTTCCTCTTGCATTGGTAAGTATCCATAAACAACAATATTGTTACTATTAATTTCTTCTTCTCCATTTTTAGCAATTGCATAGTATTCATATTGTGTATTTTCTGTTGGATTTAAAAGTATTTTTGCTGAATATATTCCATCATTAGGAATGTCATCTCCACTTTGAGAATAAGCTCCATCATCCAACATATCTGCTATTTTTTCATTATTTCCTTTTTCATAAAGTTCTATATTTTCTACTGGAGATTCAGTCTTTGCATAGATATATAAAACTTGCTTATCTTCTTGAATTAAAAATTCACTAATATTTGATGAAAGTTCAAGCTTTGGTTGTTCTTCCTCAATTTCATATTCATAGCTTATATTTACTGTAATTTCATAATCTTTTTCATCATATTTAAAATTGTTTTTTACTGTAATATTATTTTGATATAATTCTGATGCTTTTACATCAATTCCATAAAAGAAACTTCCAAAAAATATTGTTCCTAATAAAATTGAAAATAATTTTATAAATTTCTTTTTCTTTAATATAATTCCTGAACAAATTACTAATAATGAAACTATTAATATAACTGACCAAATTATTAGTGAGTTGTTATCACCTGTTTTAGCAGCTCCATTTTTAATATTTTGCTTTGTATTATTATTGTTGATATTTTGATTTTTATTATTACTGGTAATATTTTGATTTTTATTATTTTCTTTATTTTGTTCATTTTTTACAACGGTTTCTTTTCCGTTGTTTTCTTCATTTTCAGCTGTGTTAGTTTCTATGTTACTATTTTCTTCTTGAGATTTTTTAGCTACTAATGTTAAAGTTACAGTTTTTGATTCTTGAGGATTAAGCTTTTCAAGATTAATATTTTCTTCTGATTCATTTTTGATTTTAAAATCATCAGGTATATCTGTTTTTATCTTTATATTATTTACGGCAAAATCATTATTATTACTTATAATAATAGATGCTTCTACTTCTTCCCCTTTATCATAAGCTTCTTCCTTGTTAAAGTTTACTTGAACTGAAATTCCATCTTGTGAGGTTTCAGTAGCATAAGCACTTACATTGCTTCCTAATACTAATATTAAGGTTAACAAACAACTTAAGTACTTAAATGTTAATAGTTTCTTAATTTTCCTCATATAACCTTCCCCCTTAAAAAAATTATTTTTATAATTATAACATATAATTGATACTATGTCAAAAATAGTTAATAGAAATGGAATAAATAATATAAAAAACCTGTAAGACTTAATTTATAACATCTTACAGGTTTTTTGCTTTTTGTCTGTTCCTAAAATTAATATTATTACTCTTTTTTCTTATTAGCTTTGCTGTCTTCTATTTTTAATTGCTTCAAAAAGTAAGGCTAAGTTTGTACTTAAAAGTACCATTCCTAAAGCAACAGAAATCCATCTATTTCTGCTTCCAGTAGAAGGTATTATATATTGTTTTTTGTTTATTATTGTAAAGCCTACCTTATTATATGCATATGTTAATTTTTTATTTCCATCACTATCTGTTGACTCAATAGGATAACCCTTTAAAAGATTTTCTTCATTTAATAAAATGTTTTTATTAATGCCAACAGGATTTCCTTCTTCATCTATATCAACAGTTATTTCATAAGGCAAACTAAAGGTAATTGGTTTTTCATTTAAAATATATCCATCTACTGTTTTAACTTCTACCATTCTATAATCTCCTGCAATAAGACCAGTAAAGATATTTTCTATCAAACCATTGTCATCAGTTGAAAAAATATATTCAATAGGGTTACTTGGATTTTCTTCATTATATTTAATGATTTCATCTAAAGTTTTCTGGTTTTTTAATCCTCCTTCAATATCATAATACATATGCCTATCGTTACCTTCACTAACAAAATATACAGGATACCAAGTTTCAATAGTTTCACCACTTGAATCTATATCTTCAGATTTAAACTCAAGCATAAATTCAACTCCTTTTAAATTTTCTCCTGAATTGCCTTTTTTGTGAATATAGATTGAATAATTATATATATCTTTATCCTCTTCATCATAAAATGCAGCATTTTGAATAGTTTTATTATACTCATAACCATTAAGAACTTTATTACGAATTGTTTTTGGTGACCAGCTTTTTCCATAAATATCATTATCGCTAGGTAATTCAATATTAAAGTAAGCATAATTAAGTTTATCATCATCATAAACACCTGATGATATATTTCTAGAGTTTAATAAGGTATTTTTAAATTCTGCTTCAGATTTTGTTTTTGAGACTTTAAGTTTTGAAAAATCATACTCCTTATCTCCTACATAAACTTTTCCACTACCATCTGGTGCTTCAAATTTAACGGTATAATCTCCTTTTGGTACATTTTTAAATTCATACTTACCATTTTCATCTGTAGTAGTGTTATATAATTTTCCATCTTTATCAATAATAGGTTCTCCTTTACTATTGCAAAGAGTAACTTTTACACCTTTAATAACATTTTCTTCAGTATTATAAACACCATCTCTGTTAGTATCAAGCCATGCATATCCTGAAAAGTTACGAGATACAACAGCTGTAGTAACTGGAGCACAGTTGCCTGAAATTTTTGAACCAGTGCCATCTGCTGAAATTAAATAAAAATGAGCATTATTTACATAAACATCATTAACTGTAGGTTCATATTCAACAGTAAAAACTAAAGTAACACTTTCACCTATTCCTAACTCACTACCAGTAAGAAGAAGTGCTGTTGCATTGTTAATATCTACATTTCTTTTTCCTTGTGCATAACTATAATCATTATCCCCTAAACTTGTATATTTCTTAAAGGCAGTAAAAGCTAAATTATTATTTAAGGTTGCATCTTCATTAATTATACCCTCTGCTGCATTTTTTTTAGAAGCATCATACTTTGATTGTATAGCTTTTTCATTTGAATAATAAAGTCCTTTTATTTTGGTAACTTCATTTGATTGAGTTACTCTAACAGATGTTATTTTCCAATTATTATTTTTATATTTAGTTGTATTACTGTATTCTTCATTATTTTCATTAATAAAAGAACGTTTGCTTCCATCAAAAGGTAATATATCAAGAACTGCGAAGCTAAGTTTTTCATATGCTGTATTATTTCTATAGGTAACATTATATTCAAGGCTATTTTCTTTATTTGAAGTATTAGTACAAGTTATATTAACCTCTTTAGTAAGACTTGGTTTAAGAACAACAACTTGAACTTCCTTTGAATCTGTAAGGTAACGTCCATCTGAAAGTGTCCAATAAAAAGTAATTGTATATGTTCCTTCATCAGAAGCTGTGAAATTTTTTTGTCCTGTCCATTTTAAATAATTGTTATGATAAATACCTATTGAAGTGCTAGATTTATCCATATTAACAAGAGAAAGTGTTGTACTTCCATCTGTATTTTCTACATGTTTAAATACTTTTACAATGGTCTTAGCTTGACTCTCAGTTGTTTTTCCTGAAGCTGTTGTAGTCTCTGCTATAATCTTTTTTGATGCACCAATTGAAGATTCATTTCTAAATTCTCCAATAGTTAAGTTAGCTCCATTACGATTTCCATTGTCAGAATATTCTCCCATAGACTGAGTAGTAGCATTATTATTATAAACAGATGACATTGCATAATAAGTATTTGGGATTTTATCTTCATTTTTATCGTCATCTCTTAATCTATCTGCCCTATAATTAACAACCTCTTGTTTTTCATAGTTGCTGTAAATTCCAAGACCTACTTTATCAGTTATAAGATATCCAGCAGTAAGTGCAAAATTATAATATCCAAAACCATTATTGGTAAGAGCTTCATTAAATGTTATACTACTATTTTCATTTGTATCACTATATTTAACTACATTTGTTGCTAATGAACCACTTATATCACTGTCAGATTGAAAAACATTTATTTTTGCATCATTTCCAGCTTCAAGATAAGCTGTTGGAATTAATCTTAAATTACGAGAACCAGCTATTAATTCATTAAGTGATAATTCTTCAGGTTCAGTTTGTTGGATACAACTTTCCATATCTTTTTTTAAAGTAAGTAATGTTACCCCTGCTTCTAGCTTTAATTTTTTTGCTACTTCTTCTGCTATTTTAGGATCTTTATTTAGATAATCTATAAGATTATTCTCTGTAACTTTTCCTTCTTTAGATTCTTCAAAATCTATACCTGAAAGAGTATTTAAATATTTATCAAAAACTCTATTATATTTTTCTTTTTTATTTTTATAATCATTGTAATTTAAATAAGCTTCTTTCCACTTTCTATATTCATTAGTGTTTCCTTTACCAAAAGATTTTATTGTAAGCCATTGTTTTCCTGGCATAAAATCTTCTGAATAGTATTGTGCAAGTAACTTATCTGCTTCATCTCCTCCTGTATAGTTTTCATCTTTAATTGCTTTAATTTTAAGAGATATAACATCCCCTTTAAAAGTTCCAGTGATATTCTTTCCTTCAACATTATAATTTAAGTTAAATATGCTAGTGTCATAAAAGTTTGAATCAAAATTTTTCTGTGTATTTTTTGCCCAAGTTAAAGCACGTTCATTAGTAGATTCTCCACTGGTAAATGTAAACTTAGATGTAATATCACGAACAGTATCATAGGTGTAAGCATCATAAGTATAGCCATTATCACTTCTTAAAGTATATGTTCCAGTAATATACCATGTAAAGTTTTCATCAGTAATTTCCTTACTTACAGATTCAGGGTTTGTTTTGAACCATACCTTATCTGTGTTAGGGTCAAAGTAAATTGTAAGGTCTGCTTCATTAATTTCTTCATCAACTGAAGAAACAGATACTGATATATTTCCTCCACTACTATCTCCCCAAGAAATTCCTGAATCCCAAGTACCATTAGCTGCAATCTTAAAGGAATAATCTGTTGAAATACCATCTGTAGGAACTTTTATCCTATATTTTTTTTCATAATAACCTGTACTTGTATTAAGAGTCATACGACCATTATAAGCAGCTAGTGAAGGATTGCTATTACCCCAATTATCACCAGTAAGGTTTGTATCACCAAGAACAGAATAAAATGATACTTTAACATCATATTTAAGAACTTGTTCAGTAACATCTTCTTTTTTAGAATTGTAAACTGTTATAGTAGATTTATTTGTTTTTGCATCATATTCAAAGTGAAGATTATAGGAAGTTTCATCCCCATATAGTGCAAAAATAATATTTGAACCTGTGTCTTTTCCATATGAAATAATTTTATAAGCATAATTTGAATTTATTTCTCTTTGTCCATCTGGTACTATATCAGTTTCATTTGTAGGAACATCTTTTAAATCATATTCATATTTTCCTGTAGTTTCATTATAAGTCATCACTGGAGAAAAGGCATTCCAAGCTCCTACTTCTGCACCTGTTTCATCAAGAACATTTTTCATAAGCTTTGATGTACCAGAAAGAACATACTTATCCATTTGTAAATGTTCAGCACTTACTGAAATTTTATGAGTAGTAGTATCAAAATAAATTGTGACATCACATTTATCTGTAAGGGTGAAGGTATAGTTTCCATCGTCAGAATTTGAATCACCCCAAGAAATTCCTGAACTCCAAGTACCATCACCAACAATTTTAAACTTGTAAGTATCTGCTGGTTTATCTTTGAAAGTAATAGAATAAAGTGTACTATTTCCTTGCACAGTTGTCATTTTTCCTGCTTCAGCGGCCCCATCATCTTCAAGCCAATTATATCCTGTAAGATTTTTATTTCCAGCAACAACATAACTGTTTATTACAGCATCACTAATATCCTCATTTTCTTCAATTTCAGACTTTCCTGTTTCTGGATTATATGATATTTTTATAGTTGTATTTTTATTAGATGAATTAACAAAGAAATAATTATTTTCTCCTGTATCAATAGCATCTTTTATAACTTTATATCCATAATTTCTACCTGTAAGGTCATTGCCATTTTTATCAGTAGGAGGTAAAACAACTTCTTTTTCATAACATTTTGTGCTTTCATTATATGTCATTGCACCAACTGTTGCTGCCTCAAGTTCTTTTCCTGTGGGAAGCCATTCATATCCTGTAAAAACATCACTTGAAAAAATTACTGAATAACCATTGTAGTCTATAGTTTTGGACGTACAATTAACATTACTTATATTATCTCCTGTTGCATTACAAGTTAGTGTTTTTTCATCAAAGGTAATTGTTACATCACAAGGCTTATCTACTTTGAAAGACATATTATCTCCACCAACTTTACCATCTTTACCCCAGTTATTAGTCCAGCCATTACCATCAGTAATTTTAAAGTTATATTCATTTTCTGCTAAATTTTTAAATGTATATTTATAAATACCTTTTTCCCCATCGTTACTTACACAACTCATTTTATATCCATTATCTGAAGAAGCTTCCCATTGAATATCAAAAGAACCTGCAACTGTATAAGGAATTTCTTGGTATTTATCACCATCTTGCTTTGCAAGGGTTTCTGTTTCTATAAGTGTTCCATTTTTGTCATAAATATCAGCATAAACATAGTATTCTTGAGATTTTAATGAAGCATAATGAAATCTTATAACAGCTTTACAATCATCTTTAGGAATAACTAAACTTAAATTCTGATTTCCATTAAAACCATTTGCTCCATAGTTATAAGCCCAAGAAGTATTTGCTTGAACTTTAAAATCATAAGTTCCTGCTTGAAGATTTGTATAAGTTTTTTGCCACTCAACAAGTTCATTTTCTTTTCCTTCATTTATTATAACCTTTTTCATTGCATTAATAGGAAGACCTACTACCCAATCATTTTCTGCACCAACTTCACCAGAATTTGTATCCATAGTATAATCCCAATGGTCAAGAAAAACAGTTGAGGTTGAAGCTTGTGAATATCTATATGCCCTAGCAACATTTGCTATCTGTGCTGCACTTACATTTGCATTAGGTTCAAATTCATCATATTTTGAACTTAAAAGAGATGTAACATCATTTGAAAGAGATAAAACAGGATGTGTTTCATTGCAAGTCACATTACCACTACTGTCTTTTTCTGCACTTGAATCTTTAACATAAAAACTAGAGTTCTTAATTTCTTCTGTGACATCACTTGCAGTAGCATTTTTTAAATTTTCAACTGTAGAATCTGAAATCATAAAGGATTTTAATTGAGGATAATAACCTTCATTATATTCCCATAAAGAATTATCAGAAATTTGTGTACCATCTTCAGAATCCATTGACATATGACTTAATACATCTCCATTAGTATATTCTGAAGGTTGTCCAGTAAGCCCAGCTATTTTCTTTACATCTGATTTTTCTGTATATACTCCTGTGATTCCTTTAACAGAAAATGGTATTTCATTTCCATTAATATCTTTATGTACAACTTTTGTTGCCTCATTTATTCCTGTTCTTTTATTGTTTCCACTTTCATCATCTCTACAAGTTTCGGCATAAGCGAGCCCAATTGCCATTTCATGCATTGCTGTTGTTTGCATATCATAATAGCAATTATAAAAATATCCAAATGTTGACCCTGTTTTATTATTATTAACAGGAGAAGCTGTTTTTAGACAATAAGCATCTGGATTTATTGCACCTATAAAGCCACCAGAAGGATAATAATTACTAAGATTATTTGAACTCTTGTAATAACCTTCTTTATAAAATTTAGAATCATATTCTACAGCATTCGTACAATCAGTAACTGTAAGAATATTTCCAACTTCACCAGCTGCATAACAATTCATATATATTGAACCATATACATTCTTAATTTGCTTTTCATCACTTGAAGTTACTGAAGTACCTGCTGAACTATAATTATCATCAAGACCTACAAATCCTCCACAAAACTTTCCAGTATAATCCATGCCTACCATAGTAGTAGAATAGCAATCACTATAAACTGTAGCTGCATTTGTTTGCACAGAAGCATCACTTTGACTATCAGTATGATTCCAAGCTCTATATCCACAATCAAAGCCTGTAAATCCACCCATAGCTCTTTCTCCTTCTACAATGCCTGATGTATAACAATTGCTAAAATAACAACCTATAGTTTGTTTATTTTCAGCATCATACATACATTTATTATGTATAACTCTTCCTATAAATGCACCTGTATTATTATTTGAATACATAGTATTATTTGTATAACAATTAGTAGCTAATATACCAGATCCACAAGAAATAAATGCACCTGAATCAGCTCCAGTAGAAAATAACTCACAATCAACTGAATAGCAGTTATTAAACATAATTGGGAATGGAACTGTACCTGAAAGAACAAAAGCTTCAGGATTTTCAGGATAATCTGCCTTATAATTAACTAAAATATTTATTGAAGAACTTATATATGAAAATGTTCCTCCTACATGTCCTTTTCCATATATATAAGAATTAGAAGTTGAACAATTATTAAAAAGTCCATGTTTATAATTACCTTTTCCACCTAATAAACCTATTCCCTGATTACTTGTATTAGTATTTTGCTGAAAAAAAGCCACACTTAAATGAACATTTGTAAAAGATACACTTCCATCCTTACAATAACCATACCAAAGACCTGAAGTAGGTTCTCCTGAATTACAATCATGAAGAAGCATTGTTGATTGGAATCCAAGATTTCTTACAATTAGCTTACCTGAACTTGAAATTTCCTTAAATAATCCTAATCTTTGATCTGTTCCATAAATTTTTAAATTATATATAGTATGACCATTACCTTCAAAATACATAGTTCCACTTAAATCTTTTAGACTAGTATATTTTTTATCATTAGCTCCACCCATATCAATATCTGCACATATATTTACTTTTGTTATGTCACTTGCACTTGCTCTATTTTTTAAAATCCAAACAAATTGGTCAGCAGTATATACATTGTATACTATAAAGTTTGTTGTGCTACTTACTGATTGGCTTGTTCCTGTATATTTAATATAATTTTCTATATTTGTTTCGGTGATTGGAGTACCTTGCATACTCTTAACAGGTGTTGTTCCATAAGAAATAAGACCACCATCTACCCTGTTTCCATCATTATTATATCCCTGTAGTTTTGATGTATCTGTCCAATTAAAATATGAGTTACCAGCTTTTACAGACATATCTTTAATAGCTGTTGCTGTTTGAACTGTTGTAAAGTTTTTCCCAAATACTGCATTTTGTATTTCTGTCCATCTTGCATTTTGGAATTCTGTAATATTTTCATACTTAGTTTGGGAATAAGTTTCTCCAGCCGCAAATACAATATTCTTAACATATTCCCTTGGAATAAATGTCATTATTATAGTAAAACATAATATAATAGCCAACATCATCTTTAGCATTTTTATAGTAAACATTTTCAATTTCATTTTAAATCACCCTCCATCTATTTAAAACTTTAAGTCTCTATATGTAGACCATTGTGATATAATTGCTTTTTATGAAAAATAATCATAGTTATCTTTATATAAATTTTAAAGCCTTATTGTCGAATTGTCAATGTATGTGTTTTTTTATTTTGAAATTATCAATAAATTAAATATTTTTTCTATATTAATTGTTTTATATGTAAAATAACGTCTTTATTTGTTTGAATTTATAGTTCTAAATTTAATTTATTAAAATATATTTTTAAAAATGATGCTAGAATAAAAATAATATAAGTTTAAAATAGAAATTTTTTAAAAAGAGATATAATATAATTAAGATTAATTTAAGGAATGGTTATAAGTAAACAGTATGATAAAGAAAAAAATAGGACTGTAGCACAAAGAAATTTCATAATAATATACAGTGAATAGTCACTTAGCAAAGTGCTATATATTGTATTAATATTTGTTGATACAATAGTCCCATTTCTTGTTCAAGTTTCTTGTTTAATTTTAGTTGCTTTTCTTATGATTCTCAAGTTGTATAAATAGTCCTGCAAGAATAGTACCTGAAATAGAATGCCATACACAAGATACTGCACCTGCAAGTGCTGCTTGTGGTAATGTTGCAAAGTGAGCTGTTGCAAGGTTAGTAGCTAGTCCTGCATTTTGCATTCCTACTTCAATAGAAATAGTCTTTTTCTTTTCTTTGCTCATTCCTGTTAATTTACCAACTAAATAACCAAGAGCATATCCTATACCATTATGTAATAATACTGCAATGAAAATTGTTACTCCTGATTTTAAGAAATTGCTTCCTTGAAGTGCTATAACCCCACCAACAACTAAAGCTAATCCGATAACAGAAACAGCAGGCATAACCTCTTTTACGTCATCAAATTTCTTTTTCTTGGAAAATAATGTATTAACAACAAAACCTAAAGCTATAGGAATAATTGTTACAATCATAATAGTTTTAAACATTCCAAGGGCATCAACAGAAATTTGTTTTCCTGCAAGTTTTAATACAAGCAATGGTGTTAATATTGGTGAAAGAATAGTAGATGCTGTTGTCATACCAACTGAAAATGCAACATCACCTTTACATAAAAATGACATTATATTTGATGAAACACCACCAGGGCAACATCCAACTAATATTAAACCAACTCCAATTCCTGTTGGAAGATGTAAAACCTTAGTTAATGTAAATGCTACAAGAGGCATTATTGTGTATTGTGCCAAAGCTCCTATAAAAATGTCTAATGGTCTTTGAGCTAATATTTTAAAATCTTCTTTAGATAAAGTAATTCCCATGCTAAACATTATAATACCTATAACTATACTTTGATTAGTTCCTTTTACCCAGCTAAATCCTCCTGGTAGGAAAAATGCTATTATAGCTACTGCTATAACAAAATAACTTGTTTTGTCTGATAAGAATTTACTGATTCTTTTTAATAATTGCATAAAAATGCCTCCCTAAAATTAATATTAAAAATAGTCAGGTGCTTAATTATTAATTAGTTTCTTAGAAAAAAGAGAATAAAAAAACCTTTGTCTCTATCTTAAGAGACAAAGGTTACAAACTCTCTGCGGTACCACTCTAATTGCTGATAAATAATCAGCCACTTTCACCATATCATATACTAATATGTAACACTTTAACGGGTGTTATGCGTTTGAACTTACTATTGTTTCAGTTTAAATGCTCAAAGGAGATTTTTCATAAAGTTATAAATATTGCATTCCATCAAACTGCAACTCTCTGACATTTATATGCTTTACTACTTGGCCTTATCACTGCATCTGACAGTTATTATAGTATTCCTCCATAAGTAATTTGTCAATACTTTTTTATTTATATTTTTAGTTAAGTAAAAGTTGACAGTTTTTTTACCTATTATACTTTTATTTTTATACCATATTCAACAATACTACGTTCTCAACATGGCTTGTTTGAGGGAACATATCCACAGGTTGAACTTTCATTGTTTTATATCCTTTTTCTTCTAGTATTTTTAAATCTCTTGCTAATGTACTAGGATCACATGATACATAAACTATTTTTTCTGGTTTTGTTTCTCCTATAGCATCTAGTAATTTTATGTCACAGCCTTTTCTTGGTGGGTCTACTACTATTACATCAGCCTTAATTCCTTCATTTATAAGTTGTGGAATTATTTCTTCTTGCATTTTCTTTTGCATTTATAATTGCAGGTTCTATTATTTCTACTCCATAAACTTTTTTGGCTTTTTGTGATAAAAATAGTGTTATTGTTCCTGTTCCACAATAGGCATCAAATACTGTTTCTTCCCCTGTTAGGTTTGCATATTCTAATGCTTTATTGTAAAGAATTTCTGTTTGTTTTGGATTTACTTGAAAAAATGATAGTGGTGATATATTGAATTTAAAATTTCCTATATAATCTTGTATAGTATCTTCTCCATATAAGGTTATACACTTTTCTCCTAAAATAACATTAGTATTTTTAGGGTTTACATTAAGAACTATGCTTTTTATTCCTTCTATATTTTCAATTATTATTTTTTTGAATTCATCTACAAAAGGAACTTTTTCTTTTGTAGCCACTAATACCACCATTACTTCTCCAGTTTTAAAGGCTTTACGTATCATTATATGTCTTAAAATTCCATTAGGATTAAATTCTCCATCTATTGTTGTAGGTTCTATTTTGTATTTATTTATCCATTTCTTAGTTAATTTAGCTACTTTATCTGCAACTTCATCTTGAATTAAACAGTTATCTATATTTATTATGTTGTGACTTCTTGGTGCATAAAATCCTATAACAATATCACCATTAACCTTTCCTATTGGAAGTTGAACTTTATTTCTATATCTATAAGGATTTTCATTCATTCCTATAGGATATTTTACTATTTCTTCTGAAATTCCTCCTATTTTAGATATACAGTCCTTTACCCTGTTCCATTTAAAATCTAATTGTTTTTTATAATTCATATGTTGAATTGAACAGCCACCACATCTTTTATAATTGCTACACTTAGGTTCTTCTCTTCCTTCTGATTTTTCAATTATCTCTAATAACTTTCCATAAGCATAGCTTTTTTTAACTTTTACTATCTTAACTTTTACTTTTTCTCCTTGAAGTGCTCCTTCTATAAAAATTGGATATCCATCAATTTTAGCTATTCCTTCTCCTTCATACCCTTGAGATATTATATCTAAAATATATTCTTTATTTTTTTCTACCATTTATTTATTCTCCATGTTTAAATATTTGTGTACTAATTATATCATAAATTATAATAAAAAGCACCCTTTCGGATGCTAGTACAGAATCAGTTGCCACTTAATCCCATATATTAATTATAACTTATTTTTTTTAATATATACATATTTTTTTTAAATTTCTAAACTTATTTGTTTTATTAAACTTAACAAGTTACATATTAACAACTGATATAATTTTTTATAAAAAAGCGGACAATTAATTTAATTATGCTACAAATTTTAAAATTAAAAAAGTTTTTAAACATTAATAACACAAACTTTAAAATATAAAAAGTTTTTAAACATCAATAACACAAACTTATGAAATGTTAAAAAAAGAAGGCTCTTAAAAGCCTTCTTTTTATATGTGAATGAAATATATTATTCTACTACGCTAACCTTCATTAAGTTAGTAGCACCCTTAGCAACTGGAACTCCAGCAGCCATAACTACTGTATCACCTTTCTTAACGAATCCAGCTTCTTCTGCTATTGAAACAGCCTTTTCCATCATTTCATCTGTAGATTCCATCTTTTCTGCAACGATTGGATATACACCCCATGAGAATACTAACTTCTTAGCAACTTTTTCACATGGTGTAACAGCAACGATTGGACATTCTGGTCTGCATTGAGATAATCTTTGAGCAGTTGCACCACTTTGAGTCGAAGAAATTATAGCTGAAGCTTGTAATTCAGCAGCTGCATTACAAGTAGCTCTTGAAATAACTCCTGCGATTGCTGGAATGTGCTTCTTAGCCTTAGAAACTGCAACATGGTAGTCTAAGTTCTTTTCAGTTTCTTCTGCTATCTTAGCCATAGTTCTAACAGCATTTACTGGATAGCTACCATTAGCACTTTCTCCTGATAACATTATAACGTCTGTTCCATCATATATAGCGTTAGCAACGTCTGAAACTTCTGCTCTTGTTGGTCTTGGGTTTCTTATCATAGAATCAAGCATTTGTGTAGCTGTTACAACTGGCTTACCAGCTTCGTTACACTTCTTGATTATCATTTTTTGTACTTGTGGTACATTTTCAACTGGGATTTCAACACCTAGGTCTCCTCTAGCAACCATTATCATATCTGATACTTCTAGTATTGAATCTATGTTATCAACACCTTCTTGGTTTTCTATCTTAGGACAAACAAGGATATGTTCTCCACCATTTTCTTTTAATACTTGTCTTATAGCTAATACGTCTTCTGCTTTTCTGATGAATGATGCTGCTATCATAGTAACACCCATTTCACATCCAAACTTAAGATCGTCTTTATCTTTTTCAGTTAAAGCTGGTAACTTAATTGAAACTCCTGGTACATTAACACCCTTGTGAGTTCCTACTAAACCAGTATTTTGAACTTCACATATGATTTTGTTTCCATCGATTGATTTAACTGTTAATCCAACTAAACCATCATCTATTAATATAGTGTTTCCTGGAACAACATCATTTGCAAGTCCTGCATATGTAACAGAACACTTAGTAGTATCTCCTACTACATCTTCACCAGCATATACTGTGAATTCTGTTCCTTTTTGTAATTCAACCTTATTTGGTTCAAATTTACCAGTTCTTATTTCTGGTCCCTTTGTATCTAATATTATAGCAATTTCTTTTCCTAATTTCTTAGCTGTGTTTCTAACTAATTCAATTCTTCCACGATGTTCTTCATGGTCTCCATGTGAAAAGTTATGTCTTGAAGCATTCATACCAGCTTCTATAAATTGAGTTATGATTTCTTCTGTTTCACTAGCTGGTCCTACTGTACATATCATCTTTGTCTTTTTCATGTGATTAACACTCCTCTTAATTTGTTTATTGTTTTTATTTTATATAAATATAATTTTTGACTTTTAATTATTTTGAGATAACAACTGAAAGGTCATAAAGTTCTTGGTTAAACTTTCTTTCCATTGCTAAAGCTTCATCTATATCTTGATCTATTATTTGATTATCTCTTATTCCTATAACTCTTGAAGTTTTTCCTTCCATTAATACTTCAACAGCCTTAACACCCATTCTTGAAGCTAAAACTCTATCTTGAGCTGATGGACTTCCACCCCTTTGAATGTGTCCTAATATTGTAGCTCTTGTTTCTATTCCTGTTACGCCTTCAACATATTCTGCAAGGTCGTATGCTCCTCCAACACCTTCTGCTAATATTACAAGATTGTGTCTCTTACCTTGATTTTTTCCTTCAAGTATAGTTCTACATAATTCTTCTTTATCAAAAGGTAATTCAGGCACGATAACAGCCTCAGCACCACCACATATTCCTGCGTATAATGCTAAGTCACCACAATTTCTACCCATTACTTCAACTATAGAAACTCTTTCATGTGAAGTTGAAGTATCTCTTATTTTATTTATTGCATCTACAATAGTATTTAATGCTGTATCAAAACCTATTGTATAATCTGTATATGATAAGTCGTTATCTATTGTTCCTGGTAATCCAACTGTCATTACTCCTAACTTTGATAAAAGCTTAGCTCCTGTGAAAGAACCATCTCCACCTATTACTACTAATGCTTCAATTCCATAAGCTTGTAATATCTTTACAGCTCTTTTTCTTACTTCTTCTTGTTTAAATTCTGGACATCTTGCAGTTCTAAGGATTGTACCACCTCTTTGGATTATGTCTGATACTGAAGATCTAGTCATAGGTGTTATATCTCCATCTAATAATCCACTATATCCTCTTTGAACTCCCATAACTTCAATTCCATTGCTTAAAGCAGTTCTTACTACAGCTCTTACTGCTGCATTCATTCCTGGTGCATCTCCACCACTTGTTAAAATAGCTATTTTTTTCATTACTGTATCCTCCTTACACACCTATTGGACTATTACTTCGTCCTTATTGTATGCTAAATTTAACCACTCACTAATAATAACCGTTTTTATTGTACAAAATTTACAAGAATTTATCAATCAGTTTTTAGTAACTTTTATGACTATTTTTCATATTTTAATCAATTAGAAGTCATTTCTTTATTATTATACCCTAAAAAGGTGTAATTTTATAATAAAAAATAGTCTCTTTTTATTTT
>CACZYK010000031.1 GCA_902785295.1 uncultured Clostridium sp. | reverse complement strand
GATATTTTTTTGTGTGAGAATTTAATTATATCAGAAATTTAGCATAAATGTTTCTTTTTTTATTTGTAAAATTTTTCAAGTATTTTTGCACTATTATAGAAGCTATAATTAATTAATATTATGTATTAATTAAAAAAAATATTATTTATTGATAGGAGTGATTTTATGTTATGTGCATTAATAATGGCAGGAGGAAGAGGAACAAGATTTTGGCCATTATCCACAGATGAAAAACCAAAGCAATTTTTGAATCTTATAGGTGAAAATACTATGATTCAGATGACTATAAATAGAATAAAACCTCTTATACCTTTAGAAAGAATATTTGTGTGTACAGGAAAAAAATATGTAGATTTAGTTAAAGAACAACTTCCAGAGCTTCCAGAAAGAAATATTATAGTTGAACCAGAAGGAAGAAATACAGCTCCTTGTATAGCTTTATCTGCACTTATTATAGAAAGATATTATAAAGATGCTAAAATGGTAGTGCTTCCAGCAGACCATTTAATAAAATATGAAGGAAAATTTAGAAAGGCTTTAAGTAAGGCTGAAGAATTTGTAGATTTAAAAAACGAAGCTATTCTTACCTTAGGAATGGAGCCAACTCGTCCAGAAACAGGATATGGCTATATAAAATGTGCAGAACAGGTTTATGCTTCAGATAATGTTGTTATAAAAAAGGTTGAAAAATTTGTTGAAAAACCTAATATGCAAAAAGCTAAAGAATATTTAGCTGATGGAACTTATCTTTGGAATGGAGGTATGTTCATATGGAGTTGTGCTAATATAATAGAACAAATAAAAAAATATTCACCAACTACATATGAAGCTTTAAATAAAATAAGTAGTATAGATGAAAAAGATATTCAAATATTTATAGATGAAAACTATAAAAATACAGAAGCAACTTCAATTGACTATGCAGTGCTTGAAAAGTCAGAAGATGTATATGTTATTCCTAGTGACTTTGGATGGGATGATGTAGGAAATTGGGAAGCAATAGAAAGATATAGAGAGAAAGACCCATTTGGAAATATACTTATGGGATTAGCTACAGTAGATAAAGATGGAGAAGATAATCTTATAGTAGCCACAAATACAGAGGTTATTATAGATGGACTAAGTGGAATTTATGTTATTGAAAATGATGGTAAAATAATCGTTGGTGACAAAAAAAATATTGCAAACATAAAGGAACTTAAAGAATTAATAAGAGACAATAAATAATGTTATAAATTAAAAGAAAGAGTTTTATTTTATTTATTTTTTATGGTAAAATGTAATTTAGTTATGAAAGAATTAAAAGTAAAAGGAGGGCAATAAGTAATGCCTAGTATTTTGGACGACCCTAAGAGTTATTATGCAGAGGCTTTTAGAACAATTAAGACGAATATAAAATATTCTTCAGCAGATAAGCATAAAAAAGTAATATTAGTAACATCAACAGAAGCAGGAGAAGGAAAATCTACTATTTCTTCAAACTTAGCATTAAGCTTATCTCAAGATAATAAAAAAGTTATAATAGTAGATGGAGATTTAAGAAAACCTAGTGTTCATAAACAGTTTAGAATAAGTGGAAGCATAGGATTAACAGAAGTATTAATAGGAGAACAATCTTTAGATAGTGTAAAGTATAAAATAAATCCTTATTTAGATGCTATAACTTCAGGACATATTCCACCAAATCCAGCTGAACTTTTAGCTTCAGAGGAAATGGAAAAGATTATAAAAAAATTAAAAGAAGAATATGATTATATAATTATAGACACCAATCCTATAGGATTAGTAGCAGATGCACAAATTCTTTCATCAAAAGTTGATGGAGTCATTCTTGTTGCTAGATATGAAAAAACAAAAAAAGAAAATCTTCTAAATTGCAAGAAGATGATAGACCAAGTAGGGGGGGATACTATAGGAGTAGTCTTGAATGGAATTGATGAAAAAAGAGGAAAATATTACTATTATTATTAAAGCATAAATAAAAGGTGGAGATAAGATAATGATAACTTTAGATAAAGAAACACAAAATTATACTAAAGAATTTAATGTAAAAGAAAAGCCAGTTTATTCTTTTGTAAAAAGAGTGTTTGATTTTGGAGCATCTTTAGTAGGATTAACTTTATTAAGTCCTGTTTTATTGGGTGCAGCAATAGCAATAAAAATAGAATCAAAAGGTCCTATAATATTTTCACAAGATAGAGTGGGGTTAAATGGGAAAATTTTTAAAATGTACAAGCTTAGAAGCATGGTTTCAAATGCAGAAGAGCTTAAAGAAAAATTATTAGAACAAAATGAAATGTCAGGACCTATGTTTAAAATGAAAGATGACCCTAGAATAACTAAAGTTGGAAAATTTATAAGAAAGACATCAATAGATGAACTTCCACAGCTTGTCAATGTTTTAAAAGGGGATATGAGCTTAGTTGGACCTAGACCAAGCCTTCCTAAAGAGGTTGAGCAATTTGAACCTTGGATGTATGAAAGACTTCAGGTAAAACCAGGTTTAACTTGTATTTGGCAAGTTTCAGGAAGAAATAATATTGACTTTGAGGATTGGATGAAGCTTGATATAAAATATGTAAGAGAAAGAAGCCTTTGGGGAGATTTAAAGCTTGTATTTAGAACATTTTTTGTATTATTTGGAGACAAAAATGCACACTAAATTTGTAAGAAATACTCCTTGTATTTATTTGGAGTATTTTCATATATAAAAATTATGTTTACTTTGAAATCATAAAAATATTAACTTTTTATTATAAATAAATGTACATTTAAGGAGAGAGTTTTAAGATGAAGATAGTAGTAGCAGGAACAGGCTATGTAGGATTAGTAACAGGGGCATGTCTTGCAGAAATGGGACACAATGTAACTTGTGTAGATATTGATGAAAACAAGGTTGCTATGATGAAAAAGGGGATAAGCCCAATATATGAACCAGGCTTAGATGAATTATTAGAAAGAAATCATAATGAAGGAAGATTAGATTTTACAACAGACTACATATCTGCTTATAAAAATGCAGACATAGTATTTATAGGAGTAGGAACTCCAGAAAGAGAAGATGGTTCAGCTAACTTAGATTATGTATTTAAGGTATGTGAACAAATAGCAGAAAACTTAGAAAATGACTGCTTAGTAGTAGTTAAATCAACAGTTCCAATAGGAACAAATGATAATATAGAAGAATTCTTAAAGGAAAATGCAAAAAATAATGTAAGGATAGAAGTAGCATCAAACCCAGAATTCTTAGCACAGGGAACAGCTGTCGTAGATACTTTAAAGGCTAGAAGAATAGTAATTGGAGTAGAATCAGACTGGGCAAAGGACATATTAATGGAAGTTTATACAAGATATAATCAACCAATAGTTGTTACAAATAGAAGAAGTGCAGAAATGATAAAATATGCTTCAAATGATTTCTTAGCTTTAAAGATTTCATTTATGAATGAAATAGCAAACTTCTGTGAAATGGTAGGGGCAGATGTAGAAGATGTTGCTAAGGGAATGAGTTATGACCCAAGAATAGGAGATAAGTTCTTAAAGGCAGGACTTGGATATGGAGGTTCATGCTTTCCAAAAGATACAAAGGCTCTTCATTGGCTAGCTAATGATAATGGCTATGAATTAAAAACAATAAAAGCAACAATAGAAGTAAACCAAAATCAAAAATATAAGATGTTTAGAATAGCTAAAAACAGATTTGGAAGCTTAAAAAATAAGAAAGTGGCTGTACTTGGTTTAACATTTAAGCCAGGAACAGACGATTTAAGAGAAGCACCATCAATACCAAATATAAGAAGATTATTAGATGAAGGTGCAATAATAACTGCATATGACCCAGTAGGAGAAGAAAACTTTAAAAAGAAATTCCCTACAGAAATAACATATGTAAAAACACCAGAAGAAACACTAGTAGATGCAGATATGGTATTTATATTCACAGAGTGGAATGAAATAAAATCAATTCCATTAGAAAAATATGCAGAGCTTATGAAAACAGCAGTAATATTTGATGGAAGAAACTGCTATGAAATAAAGGATGTAGAATTAAATAATGTAGAATATCATTCTGTTGGAAGAAAAGTAGTCAATAATTTAGTATAATTTAAATTATAAAAAGTCGACTTAAAATAAAAGAAATATATTCTAAGTCGATTTTTTATGTTTAAAAATTTAAAAAAATAAAAATAAAAATATATTTTGATACAAGTAAACAATTACAAAGGTAAAAAAGTATTTTAAGTTATTATATTTTGTGTTAGAATGTAAAATGTGATAAGTTTAGAAAAAAATATAAAAACATGAAATAAAAATTAAGAGAATATTTTATACATCAAGGAGGATTACAGTTGGAAAATACGGTATTAAGTATTAAAGATATCTTAAAAATTTTACAAAAAAGAATAGTTTTAATTATAGTGATGATGTTAATTACTACTATAGGAGCTATAGCATTAACTTATTTTGTAATTAAACCAACCTATGCAACTACAGCTAAATTATTTTTTGGGATGCCAACTATGCATGAAGATGGTAATGGTAATACATCATGGGATTTTTCATATTATCAAAAGTTAATACAACCTTATTCTGAAATAATAAAATCAGATGATTTAATGGAAAGAGCAATTGAAAGAGGAAATTTAAGTATGTCACCATCTGCTTTATCAAGTTCATTAATAGTACAAAGTAGTGGACAAACAATGACTTTATCAATATACACTCAAAATCCAGGACAAGGAGTAGAAATATTAAATGCAGTAATAGATGAATTTATTAATACTTCAAATAAATTGATTCAAAATAGCAATATAAGTGTAATTTCTTCCCCTAAAATACTAGGGACACCAGTATCACCAAATAAACCTAAGAATATAGTTTTTGGAATTGGTTTAGGATTAGCTTTAGGAGTAGCTTTAGTTCTTATAATAGAATATATGGATAATTCTGTTAAAGATGAAGATGAAGCAGAAAGGTTAATGGGTATTCCAATGCTTGGAGTAATTCCTGAATATAGTGAAAATATAAAATCAAATAAAAAGGAGAAGAAAAATGAGCATTAGTATTTTAACTGACCCTAAAGGTTTATATGCTGAAGCATTTAGAACAATAAAGACAAATATAAAGTATTCTTTATCAAATAAAAATAAAAAAGTATTACTTATAACATCATCAGAAGCAGGAGAAGGGAAGTCTACAACTGCATCAAATTTGGCATTAAGCTTATCACAAGATAATAAAAAGGTAGTTATAATAGATTGTGATTTAAGAAAGCCAACTCTTCATAAGCATTTTTCAATAAGTGGTACAGAAGGATTAACAGAAGCTATTATTGGAGAAAAAAGCATAGAAAAAGTTACAAAAAAAATAAATAATTATTTAGATGTTATTCCTTCAGGGCATATTCCACCAAATCCAGTAGAATTATTAGCATCAGATGAAATGGACAATATTATTAATGGGTTAAGAGAAAAATATGATTATGTAATTATAGATACAAGCCCTGTATGTTTAGTTGCAGATGCTCAAATATTATCAACTAAATCAGATGGAGTAATACTTGTGTTAAGAAATAAAAAAACTAAAAAAGATAATTTATATAAGGCCAAGAAACTTGTAGAACAAGTTGGAGGAAATGTAATAGGAATGATATTAAATAGAAAGGAACAAAAGAAAGGAAAATATTATTACTATTATTAAAATATAGAATCTATAAAGGGGGATTATAATGAAAAAAGTACTGCATGTGGTTGAGGCTTTTGGAGGAGGAGTATTTACTTTTTTAGTAGATTTATTAAATGCCATGGCAGATGAATATGAAGTTGTTTTAGCATGTTCAACAAGACCTCAAACACCAGAAAACTATAAAGATTATTTTGATAACAGAATTAAGATAATAGAATTAAAGTATGGGGAAAGAAGTATAGGATATAAGGATATTAAGCTTTATTTAGAAATAAGAAGAATAATAAAGGAAGAAAATCCAGATGTACTTCATTTACATTCTTCAAAGGCAGGACTTTTTGGGAGATTTTCTGTTAAAAATGGAAAAATGAAAGTTTTTTATAATCCCCATGGATTTTCTTTCTTAATGGAAAATGAAGGTGGCATACACAAAAAAATATATAGATTAATAGAAAAAATAGGTAGCAAAAAATGTGGATATATAATTGCCTGCTCTAAAGGAGAGTATGAGGAAGCACTAAAGCTTTCAGAAAAATCATATCTCATTAACAATGGAATAGATACTAAAAAGCTTCCAAAGTATGAAGATAGAATTATTAATAAAGAAAATTTAAAAGTATGTACTTTAGGAAGGGTAAGTTATCAAAAAAATCCAAAAGAATTTAATAAAATAGCAGAAGCCTTTCCAAATATAGAATTTACATGGATTGGGGAAGGCGAGCTTGAAAATGAACTTACTTCATCTAATATAAAGGTAACAGGATGGCTTGAAAAGGATAAGGCATTAGAAATAATGACTAAGTCAGACATATTTATATTAACCTCACTTTGGGAGGGACTTCCTATAGCATTATTAGAATCTATGTATTATAAAAAAATATGTATGGTAAGTGATTGTATAGGCAATAAGGATGTTATAAAAAATGAAGTAAATGGTTTTTTATGTGAAAAAGTAGAAGACTTTATTAATATTATTAATGAAATTATAGAGGGTAAAAGAGATATAGATAATATTATAGAAAATGCACATAAAGATATCATGGAAAATTATGATTTTTATAGTGTAGCAAAAAAATATATGTATATATATGAAAATTCTCCTATTAAAGAAAATAAAAAAGTAGGGTTAGGAGGAAGCTATGATAATATTAAAAATAATGTTTCACTTGATAGCAATAATAAAAAAGGTACTTTATAAAATTATATTTAGAGGAAAAGTTAGCTTTGGAAAAGGATTTACTTTTAGAAAGGGATTTTCCATTTCTATAGAAGAAAAAGGAAAGATTCAAGTGGGAAAAGATGTCTTTTTTAATAACTATTGTTCATTAAATTCCTTAAATAGTATTACCATAGGTAATTATTGTATATTTGGTTCTAATGTGCAAATTTATGACCATAATCATAGGTTTAAAGATAAGGAAAAGGGGATAATGGAGCAAGGATATACAAAGGCACCTGTAAAAATAGGGACAAACTGTTGGATAGGAAGTAATGTTACTATATTAAAGGGAGTTACCATAGGAGACAATGTGATAATAGGGGCAGGATGTGTAATAGATAAAGATATACCTAATAATGTTATAGTAAGACAAGATGGAAATTTGATAATGGAGGAAAGAAGATAATGGATTATCCTATAAAAGTGTTGGTCTTAGATACAGTTATGGATAGAGGCGGAGCTGAAACCATGATGATGAATTATTTGAGAAATATGGATAGAAGTAAGGTTCAATTAGACTTTATGGTAAATAGAGAATATAAAGCTGATTATGAAGATGAAATTAAAGAATTAGGTGGAAAAATCTATAGAATGTGTCCAATGTATCCTCAAAATTTTGGAAAGTATAAAAGACAAATAAGAGAATTTTTAAAAGAGCATCCAGAATATCAAATAATACATTCTAATTTAGAAGAAAGAAGTTACTTTGCTTTAAAGGAAGCAAAAAAGCTTAATATTCCTGTAAGGATAAGTCATTCTCATAATGCACCAAAGGGTTTTGATTTAAAAAGCATTGTAAGATATTATTTTAGGGCAAGATTAAAACCACAAGTAACTCATATGTTCACATGTGGATTAGAAGCTGGAGATTGGCTTTATGGAAAAGAAAATAGAGATAAGTTTATAATGCAAAATAATGCAATAGATGCAAAAGCTTATGAATATAATGAAGAAATAGAGAAGAAAATGAGAAAAGAATTTGACCTAGAAGGAAAATTTGTAATAGGTCATGTTGGAAGGTTTTTTCCACAAAAAAATCATAGCTTTTTAATAGATATATTTAATGAGGTTCATAAAAAAGATAAGGATGCTATTTTGATGCTTGTTGGTGGAGGAGAATTAAAAGAAGAAATAGAAAATAAGGTTAAATCACTAGGACTTGAAAACTATGTAAGATTTACTGGAGTAAGAAGTGATGTAAATAATATTATGCAATGCTTTAATGTATTTATTCTTCCTTCATTATTTGAAGGACTTCCAGTGACCATGGTGGAAGCACAAGCAGCAGGACTAAAATGTATAATATCAGATAAAGTTCCAAAACAATGCGATATAACAGGAAATGTTCAAGTGATTCCATTAGAAAAATCACCAGAAAAATGGGCAGAGGAAATATTAAAATATAAAAATAGCTATAAAAAAGAAAGTATGTATGAAAAAATAGTTAAAGCAAAGTTTGATATAAAAGAAGGATGCAAAACTTTTATATTAATGCTTTAAAAGAGAAAGGGGTTTTATATGGATAAAGGACTTTTAATAAATGATAAATATAAAACCAATAAAATGACAGCTATAGCTATACTTATTCCTTTAACAATAATATGCAAAATATTGCAGTTTACAATATTGCCAGATAAATATCTTTATGATAGTGCAAGAATGTTATCTATGTCTACTGGAAGCAATGTTATGCAAGAATGGGGTGGTGCTTATGAAATAGTTGCAGATTTATTTAGAGAAATTAATATACTTAATTTTACAACCTTACAAGAGTGGGCATATTCTTTAGCTTTTATATTTGGAATTATACTTATAGTAATGCTAAGCAGAATAGATGAACCTGATAATCTTCAACTTTTTTTTATAATATGTAGTATTGGACTTTTAAATGTATATGTTTTTAATATATCCAAAGATGTTATACAATATGGAATTTTCTTTTTAATGTATTTAGTTATAATAAATAAAAGAATCCCCAATTTTATAAAAATAATAGCATGCTTTTTTATATTTTATTGGGAAAGCACATTTTTTAGAAGCTATTATATTTTAATGGGAGTCTTATTTATAATACTTTATGGAGTTATAAAAGTAATTCAAAAAAGAGATAAGCCAATAAATAGAAATGAATTAATAGGAGTTTTTAGCATTATTTTTATAGTAATGTTTCTTTTAATTTATTGTTCACAGTTTATATCCTATGATGATTATCAAAGACTTATAAATATAAGATATGAGGTACCGAATCCTGGAGCAGTATCAGCTATAAATAATTTAATAGATGATAGAGGAAATTTAGCATTATATATGGTTAATTATGTTATTAATGCAATAAGGATGATGTTACCTGTAGAATTGTTATTAAATGGTCCATTTTATGCACCATTTGTAATTTATCAGATAATGATATTATATTATTTAGTTTTAACAATAAAAAGTCTTAATAAAAATACAAATGAAATAGTAGTTTTAGCATTAAGTGCATTTTTAGGATATCTATTAGTTTCATTTACTTTTGAGCCAGATTTTGGTTCGTTTGTAAGACATGAAGCAGCTACATTTCCAATACTTCATTTGTTAGCTCTTAGAAAAGAAAATTATATGCTGAATTCCAAAGGGGTGAAAAAGCTTGAAGCAAAGAATATTTAATACATTTTATAGGATAACAAAAAATGAAACTATAGCTAATATATTAACTTTTTTAGGATATAGTTTTTTATTAATGTATTATTATATAGCTAGAATATTTTTAAGGAAAACATTAGATATAAGTAAAGAAGAATCATTTAAAAAAGTTAATGAAGTTTCTAAAAAGCCTATAAAAAAATATACTTTAAATAAAAGAGTTATAGATGAAAATATTGACCTTTCAATAATAGTTCCAGCCTATAATGTATCAGAGTTTATTGAGGAATGTATAAATTCTGTTTTAAGCCAAAAAACAGAGTTTAAATATGAGTTAATTGTAATAAATGATGGCTCTAAGGATGATACATTAGATAAAATAAACTTATTTAAAGAAAATAGACATTTAAAAATTATAAATCAAGAAAATAGAGGCTTTTCTGGAGCAAGAAATAGAGGAATAGATGAAGCTAAGGGAAAATATATTATGTTCTTAGATTCTGATGATTTATTATGTGAAAACTCTATAGAAAAGTTAATGAAAACTGCATATGACAAAAATGCAGATATAGTTCAAGGAGCATATTATACCTTTGATAAGAATAAAAATAAATTTTATACAAGCATGGAGCCAATAGAAATAGATAGAAGAATTGATAATAAAGAAATTTCAGTACCAGGATTTCCATGGGGAAAAGTATATAAAGCACAGCTTTTTGAAAAGATTAGATTTCCATTAGATTTTTGGTATGAGGATACAATAGTAAATTATTTATTAGCAAGACTTAGTAATAAATATGTAGCTATTTCTGATTATATATATGGATATAGAATAAATGAAAAAGGAATTACATTTACATCAAAAAAATCTAAAAAAGTATTAGATACCTATTGGATAATTGAAGAGATGATTGATTTAAGCAAAGAAATTGGACTAAAAGTAGATGATAGCATATATGATATGACCATATTTCAATTAAGTAATTTGTTATATAGAAGAATTCATTCTTTAGATGATGAGATTATAAAAAATACCTTTATTTTAGCTTCTTATTTAATGAAGGATATAGGAATAAAAGATAGTAAAGATAAATCAATTATTTTTAGAGATATAGAAAAAGCTTTTAAAACTCAAAATTATAAGCTATGGAAGCTTGCTAGCTTTGTAATATAAGGAGGAAAGCTTATGAAAAATATTTGTTTCTTTTCAGGAGATATAACTAATAGTGGAGGAACAGAAAGAGTTGCAAGTATTATAGCAAATGAACTAAGTAAAAATAAAGAATATAAAATTTCATTTGTAAGTTTAACTGAAAAAAAAGAAACAACTTTTTTTGAAATTAATCCTAAAATAGAACGATATAAATTATATAATATGCCAGTAAGAGGAATAACTCATATAGTCCAAATTTGTAATAGGTTAAAGAAAATAGTAAAAAATAATAAAATAGATATTTTAATAGATATTGATGGAATATTAGATATGTATTCTTTAGTAGTAAAATTATTTACAGGTATTAAGGTTATATCTTGGGAACATTTTAACTATTATCAACATCCAGCTGTTGGACATAGAAAATATACAAGAAAATTAGCAGGAATGTTTGCAGATGCTATAGTAACTTTAACTAATGAGGATAAAGGATATTATGAAGAAAATATAAAAATAAAGTGTTCAATAGAATTTATACATAATCCTATAATGAATTTGGATAAAAATTTTGACTATGATTTAAATTCTAAAACATTATTAAGTGTTGGGCGTTTAACACACCAAAAAGGCTTTGATATGCTATTAGATGTAGCTAATATAGTTTTAAAAAAACATTTAGATTGGAAGTGGATTATCTTAGGAGAAGGTGAAGATAGACAAATGCTTGAAGAGAAAATTAAAAAGCTTTCTCTTGAAGGAAGAGTTATATTAAAAGGTAACGTTTCTAATGTAGATGATTATTATAAATCTTCTTCTATATTCGTCTTAACATCAAGGTTTGAAGGACTTCCAATGACATTACTTGAAACAAAGCCATTTAAGCTTCCAGTTGTAAGTTTTGATATAAAGACAGGACCAAAGGAATGTATAATAGATAAGAAAAATGGATACTTAATAAAAGAATTTGATATAGAGGATATGGCAGAAAAAGTAAATATGCTTATAGAAAGCAAAGATTTACGTAAGTTTTTTTCTGAAAATACTTTAAATGATATAAGAAAGTTTGAATTAGAAAATATTATAAAAAAGTGGAGTAACTTATTAGAAAGGATATGAATTATGTTAACAAAAATAAATTATTTTATAGGATATATAAAAATTTATTTTTATAAAATAATTTATAGAAATAAATTTTATTTTAAAAGTGGATTAAGGGTAGATCCAGATATTGAAATAAATATCTTTGGAAATAGTGAATTTAAAATAGGTAAAAACTTTTATTCTAGAAGAAAGATATGCATTAGAGTACAAGATGGTGGAAAACTTATTATAGGAGACAGAAGTTTTTTTAATGATGGTACAATGATAACTTGTCTTAAAAATATAAAAATAGGTAATGATGTTCGTATAGGACAAAATGTTTTAATTTATGATCATGATCATAATTATAAAGGTGAGGATATTATTGACAAACAAGGTATGTCATTAAATGATGTTATTATTGAAGATAATGTTTGGATTGGTTCTAATACAATAATATTAAAAGGAGCTAAGATTGGAAGTGGTAGTGTTATAGCAGCTGGATCAATTATTAAAGATAATATTCCTAAAAACTCATTAGTATATTGTAAAAAGGAACTAATTATAAAAAATAAAAATTCTTAATAATGAATTTTGGAGGAAGTTTTTGTGAAAAAAAAAATATTATTTATTGAGGAATCTCTTGATATTGGTGGGGCAGAGAAAAGTTTATTAACAATATTGTCATTATTAGATTATTCTAAATATGATGTTGATTTATTTTTATTTAAACATGAGGGAGCATTTATGAAATTATTGCCACAAGAAGTAAACTTATTATCAAAAGATGAAAACTTTAGTTTATATAATAAAAATAGAAAAATATCGTTTTTAACATTTATTAGAATTTTAGATTTTAAAAGAGCTTTTTGGAGCATAAAATATTTAATTAAGTGTTTATTCACAAATAAAGTATTAAAAAAAGAATATATAGGTTGGAAAGAAATATCACATTTTTTTAATTCAATTCAAAAAGAATATGATGTAGCAATTTCTTTTTTAGAAAAAAAGAGTTTTTATTATAATATAGATAAGGTAAATGCTAAAAAAAGAATAGGTTTTATTCATATAGATTATAGTCAATATCCTTATGAATATAAATTGGATAAAAAATATTTTAAATACTTTAACAACATAGCAACAGTATCTGACCATTGTAAAGAAGTTTTAGAAAATATATTTCCAGAGTATAGAGAAAAATTTTGTGTTATTAAAAATATGATATCTATAGATATGATAAATAAAATGGCAGATGAAGAAGTAATATTAAAAAAACATGAAGATGATATTGTAATAGTAACAGTTGGAAGATTAGTTGAACAAAAAGGTATTGATAATGCAATTTTAGTTTGTAAGGAATTAGTTGATGCAGGATATCCTATTAGATGGTATTCGGTAGGAAAAGGTGTCGATAAAGAAAAATTAGAAAAAATGATTGAAGAAAGAAATTTAAAGAATAATTTTATATTAGCAGGACCACAACTTAATCCTTATAAATATATGAAAGCTTGTGACATATATGTACAACCATCTAGATTTGAAGGATATGGCATTACAGTTGCAGAAGCAAAAGCTTTAAGAAAACCTATTGTAGCTACCAATATACCAGAATTTCAAGAACAAATTCTAAATAAAAAAACTGGTTTATTAGTAAAAAGTAATGAAGAAATGGTTAATGCAATTGAAAAAATAATAAATAATAAAGAATTAAAAAATATTTTTATTGAAAATTTGAAAAATGACAAAAACTTTGTTAACAAATCTGAATTGAATAAGTTATATAAATTGATAGATGATTAATATATTTAAGAAATAGCTACTTAATAGCTTAATTTGAAGTGGGGAATAAAAATGGATTATTTAGTTAGTATAATAGTACCAATATATAATTGTGAAAGCTATTTAAATAAATGTTTAAATAGTCTTATAAATCAAACATATAAAAATTTAGAAATAATTTTAATAGATGATGGTTCAAAAGATAATAGTTTGAAATTATGTAAAGAATATTCAAGTAAAGATGAAAGAATAATTGTAATTCATAAGGAAAACGGAGGAGTATCAACAGCAAGAAATATGGGACTTGATAATTCTCATGGAGAATATATAACATTTGTTGATAGTGATGACTGGCTAGAATATGATACTATAGAATATTTATTAAATGAATCAATAAAAAATAATTCAGAAATTACTATTTGTGATTGTGTTAATGTAACTGGAGAAAAAGTAAAAATTCCGGAGAAATATAAGGATAACTTTACAATGGAAAATGGAGAAGGAGTACAAGCTATACTTTATAGAAAATATTGTTCAGTTTGGGGACAATTATTTAAAAGAGAAGTAATAGATAATATTAGATTTAATGAAACTTTATCTAACAATGAAGATACATTATTTTTAATTAATGTTTATAATAGGGCTAATAGAATATTTCAATCAAAAGAAATAAAGTACAATTATAATGTACAGTCAGTAAATTCATTAACTAAACTGAAAAGTAAAAAATTAATTTTAGATCAGCTTAAAGCAAGAGATTATATATATGATTTTATTAAACAAAATAATATATATGAAGAAGAATTTAATTATTATAATTTTTTTACATGTTATAATGTCTTAATGGACTTATTTAGTCAAAACTTATATAATGAACCACAAGTAAAAGAATGTATTGATAATATAAAGAAATTGTATTTAAAAGTATTTAAAGATAAAAATATAAATAGAAATATAAAGATAAAAGCAATTTTAATAATAGTTTGTCCAAAATTATTGGTATTTATGAAAAAAGTAAAGAGGGGTAATTTATAATGGAGAAAAAATTAAATATTTTACAAGTTACAGATTATCTAGCTCCATATGAAGGAAATTTTATATGTTCCATAAAAAATCTTGAAAGTCATGTTATAGATGAAGGTGGAAATATGTTTTTTTTATTTCCTAAAGAAGCATATAAGATAAAATGGATAAAAGAAATGGAAAATACAAGAGATAAAAAGGTATTTTATTTGGAAGACAGTGTACTTAAAAATGTAAAAAAAATTAAAAAATTAATAAAGGAAAATAATATAAACATTGTTCACTCTCATTTTTGTTTACCAATTACTCAACTTGCAGTAAAAATTTCATGTTGTACTAATTCAAGTGTTTATTTAGTACAACATTATCACAATCATTATCAAATATCAGAAAATAAGTTAAAAAGACCTATATTCAAGTATATATTTTCAGGAGATTTAAATATTGGTTGTTCAGAATCTGTATCAAAGAGTATAATTTATAATCCTAAAAAAGTAACAACAGTAACAAATGCTATTTATTTTCCAAGATTGAATGATTATAAAAAAATAACAAGAGAAGAACTTGGAATAAAAAAAGAATCGATAGTTATTTTAATGTTTGGCTTTGATTATCTTAGAAAAGGAGTAGATATAGCTATTAAAGCTATAAATAATATAGCGAAAAAATATAATATTACTCTTTTAATATCTATTTCTATTGGGATAGATGAAATTTCAAAAAAAATAAAGAATGAGTTCGGAGATATACCAAGCTGGTTAAAATTAGTACAAGCAAGGAATGATATAGGAGCTTATTACAATATTTCTGATATATTTTTATCTGCTGCTCGTGAAGAGGGATTTTGTTATGCAATGGTTGAAGCAATATATTGTAATTTAATTTGTATATCAAGTGAAATTGATGGACCACCATTAAATATTCCAGGAATACAAACATTCAAAAATTGTGATTGGGATGATCTATCAAAAAAAATAGAAAAGGTAATACTACTAAATAAAGAAGAGAAACAAGAAATAAAAAAAATAGCAAAAGATTATGTTGAAAAAGAATATGATATTGATTCTTGGTCTTTAAAAATAATTGATGAATATAAAAAACTTATTTAATTTAGAAACAATACTATTTTATGATTTTTGGGGGAAAATTATATGGTTTTTGAAAATAAAAAGAAAGACAATAATAATGGAATAGATGTTGGAAAATTTATTGCTAGTATTTTAGTTTTATGTATTCATGTATGTCCTTTTAGTAATGAAAAGTTAGCTTTTTTTACACAGAATATCTTAGCTAGAGTGGCTGTACCATTTTTCTTTATCTCAGCAGGCTATTTTTTATTTAAAAAGGTTGATATTTATGATATAGAGAACAATACAAATGTTATTTTTAAATATATAAAAAGAATTTTTATTATGTATGTATTTTGGAGTATTTGTTATATGCCTCTTGTGATTTTTAACTACTTAAAAACAGATAAAAGTTTAAAAGCATTTTTTAATACATTTATAAAAGCTCCTATTTTAATAGGAACAGTAGCTCCATTATGGTATTTAAATTCATTAATGGTTGCTATTTTAATAATATTTTTATTATTAAAATATAAAGTCAAATTAAAAAATATATTAAAGATATCGTGTATTCTTTATTTTTTAGGTGTTTTAGGACAAGTTTACTATGGTTTAATAGAAAGTATTCCCATTATAAATAAAATTTATGAATGTTATTTTAAAATATTTTTAACTACAAGAAATGGAGTATTTTTTGGATTGTTTTATATAATTATAGGTATATTATTTTCAAAAAATAAAATTCATTTAACAATAAAAAAAAGTATTATAGGAGTAATTATATCATTTATACTTATGAATATAGAAATTATAATTACAAACAAACTTGGTATTGCTACTTCTTATGATATGTCTTTAGCAATGGCTCCTACAACAATATTAATATTTAATATTTTGTTAAATATTAAGTTAAAAGATAGCCCAATTTATATTAAATTAAGAGAGTTTAGTACATTAATTTATTTATCTCACTTTAATATAAATGCAGCTTTTAATATAATAGTTTTACATTTGATGAATTTTGGTGAAGTTAATACATCAATTAGATTTTTAATAGTATTACCTACTACTTTATTGTTTTCTGAAATATATTTAAGATTAGAAAAAACTCAAATGTTTAAATTCCTAAAAAAATTTAGATAGTAAAGTTAGTATTGATATTTAAGTTTATTATGAAAAATATTTATAATTTGATAAAATGATAAAAAAGTAAGATCGTAGAGTTGAAACATAAGCTCAAAGAAATACTTTCTATGCTTCTTAATAAAAATATAAATATTTTTATAAAATTAAAGGAGGATTATAATGAAAGAATTAATTAGTATAATTGTACCTATATATAATGTAGAAAAATATTTAGACAGATGTATAAATAGTATAGTGAATCAAAGTTATAAAAATTTAGAAATAATTTTAGTTGATGATGGCTCTCAAGATAAATGTGGTGAAATATGTGATAAATGGGCTAATAATGATGAGAGAATAAAAGTTATTCATAAGGAAAATGGAGGATTGTCAGATGCAAGAAATGCAGGAATAGAAATTGCACAAGGAGAATATTTAAGTTTTATAGATAGTGATGATTATATTCATAAAGATTTCATAAAAATTTTATATGAAAATTGTTTGAAAAATGATGCTGATATATCTATGTGTGAAGTATATATAACAGACAAGAATGAAGATACTAATAGAGAAATAAAGAATGAAAATATAAAAATTATTTTTTCAAAAGATGTTCTTGAGAGAAAAAATAATATTTCCTGTTTGGGATGTGATAAGCTTTATAAAAAATCAATTTTTAATAATGTAAGGTATCCAAAGGGAAAAATAAATGAAGATGTAGCAGTTATATATAAAATTATGTATTATTCAAATAAAATTTCTATAACGGATGCAAAACTTTACTTTTATTTTAATAGACCAGGAAGTATTATGAGAAAAGGATTTTCAAAAAAACGACTTGATATTTTAGATGGACTTAGAAATCAATATGAATTTTTTATAGAAAGAAATGAAGAAAAATATGCTTATTTTATTTTAAGAGATTTTTTAAATAGTACTTTAGATCTTTATGAAGAATGTTTATTATTAAAAGAAGAAAAGGTAGAAATTAAAAAGATTTTAATGAAAGAATATAAAAAAGTTTATAAAAAAGTAGTTAAAAATAAAAATACTAATATTAATATGAAAATAAAATATACAATATATAATTTTTTCCCTATTATTTACGTATTTATATCAAAAATGAAGAAAAAGTGGAGAATAAAAGAAGAAGGAATTTAATATTTAAGGAGATTAAATATGTGTAAAGTAAGTTTTATAGTAATATCATATAATATTAAAAATTATATAGAAAAATGTATAAGAAGCATTTTAGAGCAGACTTTAAATGATATAGAAGTTATAATAGTTGATGATGGCTCTAAAGATGGAACACTTGAGATATTGAATAAATTGGCTAAAGAGGATTCTAGAATAAAACTTATTAGTCAAAAAAATATGGGAGCTAATGCAGCAAGAAAAACTGGTTTAAAGTATGCTAATGGAGAGTATATAAATTTTATAGATGGTGATGATTGGGTTAGTAATGAACTTGCAGAAAAAATGTATAAATTAGCAAGAAAAAAAAATAGTGATATTATTTGTTATGATTATTATGTTGCATATGATGATAAAAATGATAAAGAATTTATTAATGATAAATATGAAGATATAAATGGAGATAAATATTTGAAATTATTACTTACTAGAAAAATTTTTCAAAATGTATGGAATAGATTCATAAAAAAAGATTTTATTGAAAAAACAGAATTTTTAAATACACCAGATTCAGGCATGGGAGAAGATTTAGCAGATAATATTGTTTGGGGATTAGGTAATCCTAGTGTATTTATGTCAAATGAAAAATTATACTTTTATTATAAAAGAAATGATAGTGCAATGAATAAATCCTCAGCTAGAAATTTGGAAATTAAGGATTCACTTGAATATATAGAGAAAATAATGAAAGAAAAAGGATTATATGAAAAATATATACAAGAAATAGAATTTTTATGGTTTGAACATTGTTATTCTTATCGAATTTTTTATACTGAGGTTGAGATAGGTGTATATCATAAAAAATTATATGAAATTTGGAAGAATAAAAGTAAAAAAATAAATATAAAAGACAATAAGTATTACAAAAAATATATTAGTACACTTCCTTTAAATATGAAAATTATAAAAAATTTATTTGATATAAATTATAATTTAGGTTGTATAGTTTTAAAACAAAAAAAATTTTTGGAAAAATTAAAATATAATATAAAAGTTAAAATATAATACAGAAGAAAAGAATCTGTTAATTTAGTATAAATAAAATAATTGTAATCAGAAAAAGCAAAATATATGTGATTAATAGAATTAGAATAATTTAAAGTTGTTGCTTGATTATATGAATCTTAATTATTTGTAATAATCATCGATAGTGAAGCTTTTGTAAGAAAAGTTGTATTTTTATGGCTATTCTTAAAGTATTATCATAATAATAAAGAGCAAGGGCAATAAGTATTATATTAGTTGTATGTCTAAATCTTTTGAATGATATTTTTATTTTAAAGTTAAAAGAATTAAATAATTTATAATCTAGTTAATAAAATCTAAAATATAATGGAGGAAATAAGATGAAAGTTGGAATTGTAACTATCACTGAAGGTGAAAATTATGGAAATAGATTACAGAATTATGCTACTCAAGTAACATTAGAAAAGTTAGGTTGTGAGGTTGAAACTGTATTTAATAATTATGGATATAAGAAAAGTAATTTTGTAAAAAGAAAACTAAAGGAATTATTTGTTTTAATGTGCGATATATTCCATATTAAGGGTAATTTTAAAATTAATAATGCTAAGAGAATAAAAAGATTTAGCAAATTTAATGATAGATTAATAAATATGAGCAAATTTGAACTAGGTAAAGGTTATGCACCAAAAGAATTAAAAGAAAATTATGATTTCTTTATTACAGGAAGTGATCAAGTATGGAATCCTGAATTTCCATCTAATTCTGAAGTTGAATTTTTAACATTTGCAAAACCTGGTCAGAGAATAGCATATTCAGCAAGTTTTGGAATTAGTGAGTTACCAGATAGTTGTAAAGAGAATTATAAAAAATGGATTAATGACATGGATTATCTATCAGTTAGAGAAGAAGCAGGAGCACATATAATAAAGGAATTAACAGGAAGAGATGCTGAAGTATTAGTTGATCCAACTTTAATGTTATCTAAAGATGAATGGTTGTCAATAGCCCAAAAACCAAAGTGTTATAAAGGTAAGAAATATATACTAACTTATTTCTTAGGAAAAATGAGTGAAGAAGTTAATATAAGGCTTAATAAATTAGCAAGAGAGAATAATTATGAAATAATTAATCTTCTAGATAACATGGATAGAGAAGTATATAGTGTTGATCCAAGAGAATTTATTTGGTTAATTAATAATGCACAACTTATGTGTACTGATTCTTTTCATGGAGTAGTATTTTCATTAATTATGAAAACTCCATTTGTAATATTTAACAGAATCAGTAAAGGTGGATCTATGAATTCTAGAATTGATACCTTGCTTAAGTTATTTAATAAGGAGGAAAGATATGCAATGGATATAGATAATAAAGAGATATTTAATATGGATTTCTCCAACGTAGATTCTATAATGGATGGAGAGAGAAAAAGAGCATATAGATATCTAAAGAATGCTATGAAATTATAAGGTTTATAGAAGAAAAAGGATAAAGGCTAATGAATTATTACTTTGGAAAAATTCAATATATAAGATAATATTTAATTTTAAAAGAATAATAATATTAAGCCTTGATAACAAATATTTTTATAAAATGAAAGGAGGATTGGAAGGAGATATCTTCCATATATTTAATTTATGAAAATTGATAGAACAAAAAATGCTACTAGAAATATTATATTTGGTGCAATATTGAAAATATATCAATTATTTATCCCGTTTGTGATGAGAACTTTAATTATATATTTATTAGGAGTACAATATCTTGGATTAAATAGTTTATTTGGTTCAGTACTTCAGGTTCTTAATTTAGCAGAATTAGGGGTTGGTTCAGCAATGGTTTATTCTATGTACAAACCTATTGCTGAAGATGATGAAACTACCATATGTGCATTAATGAAATTATATAAAATATATTATAGAGTTATAGGTAGTGTTATATGTATTTTAGGATTGACATTATTACCATTTATTCCAAAGTTAATTAAAGAAGATATACCAAAAGATATAAATATTTATATTCTTTATCTTATGAATTTATTTGCTACTGTTTTATCATATTGGCTTTTTGCATATAGAAATAGTATATTACAAGCCCATCAAAGATTAGATGTGACAAGTAAAGTAATGCTAATTACTGAAACTATAAAGTATGTATTACAAATTGGTGTATTAGCTATTTATCATAATTATTATTATTTTTTACTAGTTATTTTACTAACACAAATTTTGACAAATGTGATGACAGCAATTGTGGCTTATAAAATGTATCCTCAGTTTCAGCCAAAAGGAAAATTACCAAAAGAACAAATTAAAACAATAAATGGAAGAATACGTGATTTGTTTACCTCTAGGTTTGGTGTAGTTATTCTTAATGCTTCAGATACAATTGTGATATCAGCTTTTTTAGGGCTAACAACATTGGCTATGTATCAAAATTATTTTTATATAATAACAGCTGTTACAGGGATGATTTCAATTGTATTTACATCAGTTACAGCTGGAATTGGTAATAGTCTTATTGTTGAAAAACCTGAAAAGAATTTTTTGGATTTGCAAAAGTTTACTTTTATTATTGCATGGATTGCAGGTGTTTGTATTTCTTGTTTTCTATGTTTATTTCAACCATTTATAAAAATTTGGGTAGGTAAAGAGTTATTGCTTGATTTTCCTATTATTATTTGTTTTAGTATTTACTTTTTTGTATTTGAGATAAATCTATTATTAAGCACATATAAAGATGCAGCAGGAATTTGGCATGAAGATCGTTTTAGACCATTAGTAACAGGAATTGTAAATCTGGGATTAAACTTAATGATGGTACAATTTATAGGAATTTATGGAATTATTTTATCAACAGTATTATCAATGCTTTTTGTTGGAATGCCATGGTTATTACATAATTTATTTACAGTATTGTTTGATAGGAAATATCTTAAGCCTTATTTAAAAAAATTACTTATGTATGCTATAGTCATATTTGTTACAGCAGTTGTTAACTATCAAATATGTAATTTATTTGTATTACCAGATATAGTATTAATTATTGTACGTTTGTTAATTTGTTTTATTATTCCTAATATTATGTTTTTTATAATTTATTATCATATGCCAGAATTTAAATTAAGTATTCAGTTATTGAATAATATGACTAAGTATAAAATACCTATACTAAAAAAGTTAGAAAAATAAGAAAATTTGGTATTTATTAAAATCAAAATAGAAAAAGGAGATATTTTATGGAAAATTTTTATAGTGCAGAACGTAATGTTCAAATGTTAATTTATTTAATGAAGATGCATGGAGTTAAAAAGGTTGTTGTGAGTCCAGGAGCAACAAATGTAACTGTAGTTGCAAGTTTACAGCAGGATTCATGGTTTGAAATGTATTCTGCTGTGGATGAACGTTCTGCTGCATATATGGCATGTGGACTTGCAGCAGAAAGTGGAGAGGCTGTTGCTTTAAGTTGTACAGGTGCAACTGCTTCCAGAAATTATGTTCCAGGACTTACAGAAGCGTTTTATCGAAAGTTACCAATATTAGCAATTACAAGCACACAAGATACTGGTCGAATAGGGCAACTTGCTCCACAGGTTATTGATCGTTCAAATATTCAAAATGATATTGCAGTATTTAGTGCAGATATACCAACAATACATGATGCTGAAGATGAATGGGCTTGCAATGTTAAAATTAATACTGCACTTTTAGCTTTAAAGTATAGAGGAGGTGGACCAGTACATATTAATTTAACTACCACATATTGTCGTGATTTTTCAGTAAGAGAGTTACCTGAATCACGAGTGATTCGTCGTATAACTATAAATGAAAAATTTCCAGAAATAAAAAAATCTAGAGTTGGAATTTTTGTTGGGTCACATAAAGTTTGGACAGAACGTTTAACTAATGCAGTTGAAAAGTTTTGTGAAAAATATAATGCAGCAGTATTATGTGATCATACAAGTAATTATCATGGAAAATATCGTGTGCAATATAATCTTGTAGAAAGTCAGTATAGACATGCAGAAGCCACACGAGAAATGGAATTGCTTATTGATATGGGGGAAGTATCAGGAGCCTATATGTGGCTTAATCCTTCAAAAGTTTGGAGAGTTAATCCTGATGGTCAAATTAGAGATAGATTTAAAAAATTAGAATATTTATTTGATATGAATGAAGAGGATTTTTTTGAAAGATATGTTGAAATGGGTTCAGAAAATTTATTTAACATTTCTTACTATAACAAATGCAAAGAAGCTTATGACTATATTTTAGAACGCATTCCAGAATTACCATTTTCAAACATTTGGATAGCACAAAATATGTCTAAGATATTACCAGAAAATAGTGTATTACACTTAGGTATATTAAATTCATTACGTAGTTGGAATTTTTTTGAGATATCACCAACAATTTCATGCTATTGTAATACTGGTGGATTTGGAATTGATGGTATTGTTTCAACATTAGTAGGTTCATCACTCGCTAATAAGTATAAACTGCATTTTTGCATAATAGGCGATTTAGCATTTTTTTATGATTTGAATGCCATTGGAAATCATAATGTTGGAAATAATATACGAATTTTATTAATTAATAACGGATGTGGTACAGAGTTTAAAAATTACAATCATTTTGCAGCTAAATTTGGTAATGATGCAGATGACTATATGGCAGCAAGGGGTCATTATGGAAAACAATCTTCAGAATTAGTTAAACACTATGCTATGGATTTAGGTTTTGAATATTTTAGTGCAAAAAATAAGGAAGAATATTTAAAAATTGTAGAAAGGTTTGTAAGTCAAGAAATAGGAGATAAGCCTATTTTATTTGAAGTATTTACAAACTCAAATGAAGAAAGTGATGCTTTAAACAAAATTAATCATGTTGTTGAAGATCCACTTTCATCAAAAGAAAAAGCAAAACAGATAGCAAAAGATATTTTAGGTGAAAAAAGAATTTCAACATTAAAAAAATTAGTAAAAGGATGATAAATATATGAAGATATTAGTGCTTGGAGATACTGGGGCTATGGGAACTCCTCTAGTCTCATTGTTATGCAAAACAGAAAATGAAGTATATTTAACAAGTAGAAGTAAAAGAGAGTCAAAAGAAAATATACATTATTTATAAGGAAATACTTATGAATATGAATTTTAAAAAAAATTATTAGAGGAATTTTATGATGTTATTATAGATTTTATGGTTTATACTTCAAATGATTTACAAAGAAAACTTTCATTGTTACTTAGTAAAACTAATCAATATATTTTTATAAGTTCAAGTCGTGTGTATGCACAAAAACATGGGAAAATTATAGAAGATTTTTTGAGATTATTGGATTCACATGCATATGAAGAATATTTGAAAACTGATGAATATGCATTAGCAAAAGCACGAGAAGAAAACTTATTAAGAAATTCTGGAAAAACAAATTGGACAATTATTCGTCCATATATAACATATAATAATCAACGTTTACAATTAGGTGTATATGAAAAAGAAAACTGGCTATATAGGGCATTGCATGATAGAACTATTGTTTTTCCAAAAGATATTGCTGAATGTACAACATCACTTACATATGGTGTAGATGTTGCTACTGCAATAATGAAATTTATAGGAAATTCTCTAGCATATGGAGAAACTTTTCATATAGTAACACAACAAACTGCAACATGGAAAGAAATTTTAGAAATTTACTTAACAGTAATAGAGGAAGAAACAGGAAAACGTCCTAAAGTTATGTTTATTGAAAATTCTGAAGGATTGCAAAAAGTATGGAATAGTGCACAAATTAAATATGATCGTTTGTATGATAGGAAATTTTCAAGTGAAAAGATAGATTCAGTATGCGGAAAAATTCAGTATAAAGAGTTAAAAGAAGGATTAAGGGAATGCTTGAAGACATTTTTGGAGGAGCCTAATTGGTTAAGATTAAACTATAAATATGAAGCATGGGCAGATAGAATGGCAAAGGAACATACGCCATTAAAGGAAATCTGTGGAACAAAAAATAAGTTAAAATACATTAAAAATAGATATATAGATAAAATATAGTTATTAGCAATTGCATATTATGATAGTTTAGGGATTATTCTAGAATATAAATAGTACAAGTTAAAAGTGGAAATTAAAAAAATATATAATATAAAATCAAGGTTATTTAGGGTTTGCTCAGTAAACCCTAAGTAAAGTTATAATATAATATTAATTTTAGGGTGGGAAAGATGGATAATAGTACTTATGATGATAAAAAGATTAATTATAATTATATGAGAGAAAAAAAAGCAACAGTTTTAAAAAAATGGCATAATCATGACTTTATTAAAAAAGATTTTTTAAATATTGAAAGTTTTGAAAATGCTACAATTCTTCCATTAAAAAAATTTAAACAAGATTCTTTGTTATTTGGCAGAGGTGGTGTTGTTGATAAAAATGGAAATTATGTTGAAATATCAGCAATAAATAATCGCGTTCAATTTTCATATGATTTTCAAGATGAAGAATATAAAGATGAAACTATTGTTTATTGTGGATATCTTGCTAATCAATGGGGACATTTTTTAATTGAATCAGTTGCTAGACTATGGTATTTTCTAGAGAATGATGCAAGTATTGATAAATATGTATTTTTTATAGATTTTGGAGAACATAGAGAAATTAAGGGTAACTATAAAGAGTTTTTTGAATTACTAGGAATATGGGATAATATTGAAATAATTAATAAGCCAACTCGATACAAAAAAGTTATTGTTCCAGAATTAGGATATAAATGGTTAGATTATTATTCAGAGCAATATAAAAATATTTTCAATAAAATTGCAAGTAACATAAAAGTTGATAGTGGGTGGGAAGCTAAGGAAAAAATATTTTTTACACGTAGTCAACTAAAAAAAGCACAAAAATTTGAATTTGGTTCAGATATGATTGATGATTATTATAAAAAAAATGGTTATGAAATAGTTGCACCAGAAAAAATAACATTATCATATTTAATTTATTTAATTCGTAATGCTAAAATATGTGCATCAGTATCTGGCACTTTGCCTCATAATATGTTATTTGGAAGAGATAATCAACAATTAATTATAATTGAAAGAAATGTATTAAATAATGAAATTCAAGCAAATGTAAATATTATGAAACAACTTTATGTAACATACATAGATGCTAACATAGCAATATATCCTATAAATTTAGGATATGGACCATTTATACTTTCTTATCGTGGTCTATTAGAAAAATATACAATAGATAATAATTATGTAGCACCAGAAGAAAAATATTATTCTGATAAATATTTAAAAAAATGTTTTAAAAAATATATGAAACAATATGAAGCTTTTTATCATTATCAATGGTTTATGGAAGATTGGGAAGTTAAATATATAGATTATATAAGAGAAGCTTATTTAGATAGTCTTAAATATTTTGGTAAATATTTGAATGGTGATGAACCTTTTAAAATTTCACAATATTTTCATATTGCTTATATTAAAAAAATTATAAAGAAAATGATTAGAAAATAATTTTACACTTGGTGATTGTGTTAGAAAGACTAAAGCTAATAATAGCAAAGTTCCAACTAGAGGGTCCAGTAATTATTCAAGTGATGAGACAAAAGAAAAGCTAGGTTAAGAAAAGAATTAAGAGATACAAAAGATACACTTGATATATTATACTAAAGGTGGGCAGAGCAAAAAAAGCCATTGGCATTCTGGAAATAGTATCACTCTAACTTAATAAAATCTTTTATACATAAAGGAGAAATATTAAATGAAGAATAATTTATTAAATATAGAAAAAGCTCTAGCAGCATATGCTGTTATAATAATTCATACTGGATTTCCTAAAACTTTTGGTATTATAGTAGATTGTGTAGTAAGATTTGCAGTACCATTATTTTTTATGATTTCTGGCTATTATTGTTATTCTATGGATAGAAAAATACTTCAGAATAAGATTCCAAAAAAAATAAAACATATTGGAAAGATTATAATAATATCAAGTATAATATATTTAATTTATGGTATATTAAAACTTATGCCTAATAAGATTGAAATTGAAAATTGGTTAAAAGGTGTAACTTCACTTAAATCAATTCTGCAATTGATATTATTTAATCAAGTAAATTATGCACTAACTTTATGGTTTTTATTTGCACTATCATATTGTTACATAATTATGTTGTTTGTTAATAAATTTAATTTGTATAAAATTTCTTATATATTAATTCCGATATTACTTTCTATTAATATTATTGGAACTGATGTCATGAATATGTTAGGAAAGCCAATTCCATATCTTTTTATGAATTTTTTATTTTGTGGATTTCCGTTTTTTATGTTAGGTAATTTAATAAATAGAAAAAAAGATATTGTAAATAAAATGAGTAATAGGTTAATTTTCTCATTTATTGTGATTGGAAATTTGATGGCAATTCTTGAAAGGTTTATAACTATAAAGAAGGAAGAGTATTTTGGAACCATAATAGTTGTCTCTTGTATGTTTATACTATCAATAAATAATACTGATAAGTTTAGATGTAATATAATTGAGAAAATAGGAGAAAAATTATCTTTATTTATTTATATAAGTCATCCTATTATAATTTATATTATAGAAAAATTTTTATATATTATTAATATACAGAAAACTATTTTTTATAAATATAGTTTTCCAATAATAGCATGTATTATCACAACAATATTAGCAGGAATATTTTATTGTTTAAAAAATTTTTTACTTAGGGTTTGTTCAGCAAACCCTAAGTAGGTAAAGATTTTTTATAAAATTATTATTACAAGATTGGGGGAATTATTTTTGTATACATTTTATTTCACAATATTATTAGTATTAATTTTAATATTTTCATCAATAAGAAAGCAAGATAAAGATGTATTATTAGAAAAAGATAGTACTATTTTTATAAGAGGAATAGCAACAATATTTATTGTGTTACATCATACAGTTCAACATACAAATGCAAATAATGGTATAGTATGGTATTTTAGGTTAATTGGATATATATGTGTAGCAATTTTCTTTTTACTATCTGGTTATGGTAATACTTTTTCTTATAGAAATAATAAATCCACAAAAATAGGGTGGCTATTGAAGAGAATACTTCGAATATGTATTACATTTTGGTTTATATGGATTATTGATTTAATAGCAATATTATTTATTAATGAAGATAAGTTTAGTATAATTATATTGATTAAGCAAGCTTTAACATTAACTCTTCCATACTGGATTAATTGGTATTTAAAGATACAAGTAATATTTTATATAGCGTATAAATTATTTAAAAAGAATAATGATATAGTATTGCTTTTATTAACTATAATTAGTGTATGTATAATGTATATTTTAAGATTAGAGTCTTTTTGGTGGAATACAATGATTTGTTTTGGACTTGGAAGTGTATTTGCAGAAAGAAAAGAGAAAATTATTATCAACCTTAAAAAAAATAAATATATTAAATTGATATTATCATTAGTTGCTTTTGTTTTATTATTTATTTTGGGTACAAGGTCTTTTGAATTGCAAGTAATATCTAGTATAGCTTTTTGTATATTTATAACAATATTACTTTTTGTCTTTAAATTTAAGTCCAAGATAATTAATTTTATAGGAAATTTATCATTAGAAATATATTTATGGCATGGAGTATTATTGAAACTACTTTTTAAAGATAGCAAAAATATAATAAATTTAAATATTAATTTATTATTATTTTTTATTTTATCAATATTATTGGCATTTATAACTAATAAAATAGTAAATAAGATAATTAAATCATAAAGAAGCAAGTGATAGAGCCAAGCTCTCTCGTTAGAACCTTAAGTGTCCAGAAAATTACCAGTGATAAGTATAAAATAAGCTGTATTCGAAAGTGATATGATACCTTTAAAGTAGACATGGTAAATAAGCAAAATCTACTTTGGAGGTATTTTTTATGGGTAAAAAATGTAAGTACTCACCAGAAGATAAAATTCAAGCTGCTAAAGATTATCTGTAAGCGTCAAAGATTTGTAAGCGTCAAAGATTTCATGCATATATAAATTATAGACCTTCTGATAAAATTAAGTAAACATTAATTTTAGAGGAGGTTTTTTATGTATAAGAAATTAAACAATAAAGAATGGGAAGAAGCTGTTAATCTTTACTATAAAGAAAATAATGACATAACTATAAAGGAATATTGTACTATAAATAATCTAAATAAGAACTAATTTTACTATCACAAAAGAAAAATTAGCAATAAAGATTATAAAGGGACTAGTATTTCAAGCTATTCAATTAAATGATAATTATTTGATAATATATCAAATATGGAATTTAGAGATAAAAATTCATTATTAGAATTGATGCCTTGGTTCAATACAATTCCTAAGGAATTGAAACTTAAATTTTCAAAATAAATATTAAATTGTAGCTCAGACAGTAAGTATTTTCTACTATCTGAGCTTATTTTTGAAATATCCTATTTCTATATGTGAATTTATTGACGCTTACAAAAAATTTTATTCTACTGTAACGCTTTTGGCTAAATTTCTAGGCTTGTCTATATCGCATTCTTTTTCTTTAGCTGTGTAATATGAAAGTAGTTGTAGTGCAACTACTGCTAGGATTGTAGCCACTCTATTTGACACTCTTGGTATTGTAATAACTTCATCAAATACTGAAGAATCAAGCTTATCTCCTTCATATGCAAGTCCTATAACATATGCACCTCTAGCTTTTACTTCAACAACATTGCTTACC
>CACZYK010000030.1 GCA_902785295.1 uncultured Clostridium sp. | reverse complement strand
GCGTTCGTCCTGAGCCAGGATCAAACTCTCAATAAAAAGTTTAATCTCTAATCTCAAAAAACTTACTAATAAAAGAATTGCTGGTTTTTATAACTTATTTATTCTGTTCAATTTTCAAAGATCTCTTTAGTCTTTCACAAGACTGCCTATTTATAATAACATCATTCAAAACCATTGTCAATAATTTTTTTTTAATTATTTTTGATTTTTTTCTTGATGTTTTTATCGCCAACTTTTATAAATTTCTTTATCATTTCCGGCGACGCATATTATAATATCATCATTTTTAATAATAGCTTTTATTAAAAATGATGATATTTTTATTTTATTTCTATTTTTCTTTACTTATCTATTTAATTCTCTTTTTTTCTATTCATGATACACTAGGGATAGTTATACTACTAAACTATATTTATGGTCTTTTTACTTTTTATATTATAAGAAAAGATAACTTTTAAACATAATAGAATTTAATAAAAAAATGAGTTTAGAAATCTACTTATAGTTCATTTACTATTTTCTTAAATACATTACCTCTAACTGCAAAGTTTTTAAACATATCAAAAGATGCACAAGCTGGTGATAATGTTACAACATCGCCTTCTTTAGCTAATTCTTTTGCTTTATTAACTGCCTCTTCCATATCATTAACAAAGTGCATATTAACCTTTATACCTTTTTCTGCCTCAAGTTTATCAAAAGCTGCTTTTATTTTATCTTTAGTAGCACCCATAATAATTAATTCTTTTATATATGGGTATCCTTCATATGCTAAAGGTTCAAATGGTATATGTTTATCATATCCACCTACTATTATTATTACTTTTTTATCAAAAGCTCTTAATCCTGCTAATGTTCTAGTTGGGCTTGATGCTATTGAATCATTATAATATTTTACTCCATTAAGCTCTCTTACTAGTTCACATCTATGTTCAACTCCACTAAATGTTTCAGCTACCTTTTTCATAGACTTTATTGATACATCATCTTTAGTTGCTGCAAAAGCTGCTAAATAATTTTCAACATTATGCATTCCTTTAATTACTATATCATCTTTTTTACATACTTCTTTTCCATCTAAATATAATGTTCCATCTTCATAATAAGCACCATTTTCTACTTTTTGTTTTGAACTAAACTCTCTTACTTCTCCTTTAGCTTCTTTTTTAAAGCTATTAGTTATATTATTTTCTATATTTACAACTAATACATCATCATTTTCTTGATATAAATATATATTTTTCTTAGCATCTATATACTCTTGCATATCTTTATGCATATCTAAATGATTTGGAGCTAAATTAGTACATATAGCTACATCTATTGGTAAGTTCATAGTCATAAGTTGAAAACTTGAAAGTTCTAGTACAACCATATCTTTTTTATCTATTTCTTCTATCTTTGAAAATAAAGGTGTTCCTATATTTCCGCCAACCCAAGTTTTATATCCTTCTTCAATTAATAATTTAGATATTATAGTTGTTGTTGTTGTTTTTCCATCACTACCTGTTACTGCATATATTTTTCCCTTGCAATATCTTACAAATTCCTCCATTTCAGATGTGATATATGCCCCTTCTTCTTTAGCTCTAACTAAAGCTTCACTATCTATTCTCATTGAAGGAGTTTTAAATACAACTTCAAATCCAGTAAGTTTATTTAAATATCCTTCACCTAGTACAAGTTCTATTCCTTTCTTTTTAAAATCCTGTGCTACTTCTCCAAGTTCAGATTCTGTTTTCATATCAAATGCTGTTACATTAGCTCCAAGTTTATATAAAAAATTTATTAAAGGAATATTTGATACCCCTATTCCTACAACTGCAACTTTTTTACCTTTAATAAATGTTTTAAATTCATTAAAATCTTTTTTCATTTTATATCATCCTCCAATATTTCCCTTTCATTTAATTAAATCTTTTATATTATATCACTAAAAAGTTATAATAAAAGCGAAGCTAATGATATTTCAATAAACTTCGCTTTAACATAAATTAGAATTCTAAGCTTTTTTCAATATATGCTTCTAAATCATCTATCTTAATTCTTTCTTGTTCCATAGTATCTCTATTTCTTAATGTTACTGTTCCATCTTCTAAAGTATCAAAATCAATAGTTATGCAGAAAGGTGTGCCTATTTCATCTTGTCTTCTATATCTCTTACCTATACTTCCACCTTCATCATATTCAACATTAAATTTTTTGCTTAATTGACTATATACATCTAATGCCTTATCTGAAAGTTTCTTTGTTAAAGGTAATACAGCTGCTTTATATGGTGCTAAAGCTGGATGTAAGTGCATAACAACTCTAGAGTCTTGCTTTTCTGGTGTTGATAAATCTTCTTCATCATATGCATCCATTAAAAATGCTAATGCAACTCTATCTGCACCTAATGATGGTTCAATACAATATGGTATATATTTTTCGTTAGTAGTTGGGTCTAAATAGCTTAAATCTTGACCTGAATGTTCTTGGTGTTTAGAAAGGTCATAGTCTGTTCTATCTGCTATACCCCATAATTCACCCCAACCAAATGGGAATAAATATTCTATATCTGATGTTGCCTTAGAGTAGAAAGATAGTTCTTCTTTGCTATGGTCTCTCATTCTTAAGTTAGATTCATTAACACCTAAATCTAATAAGAATTGCCAACAATATTTTCTCCAATATTCAAACCATTCTAAATCTGTATCTGGCTTACAGAAGAATTCTAGTTCCATTTGTTCAAATTCTCTAGTTCTAAATGTAAAATTACCTGGAGTAATTTCATTTCTGAATGATTTACCAATTTGAGCTATTCCAAATGGTATTTTCTTTCTTGTTGTTCTTTGAACTGACTTAAAGTTTACGAATATACCTTGAGCTGTTTCTGGTCTTAAGTATATTTCATTTTTAGCATCTTCAGTAACCCCTGCATAAGTTTTAAACATTAAATTAAACTTTCTTATGTCTGTATAATTTAGTTTTCCACATTTAGGACAAACTATGTTATGTTCTTCTATGTATGTCTTAAGTTCTTCATTTGACCATCCATCTGCTGAAGCAACTTCAACACCATGTTCTGTCATATAATCTTCTACAAGCTTATCTGCTCTAAATCTTGCTTTACATTCCTTACAATCCATTAATGGGTCTGAGAAGCCTCCAACGTGTCCTGATGCAACCCAAACTTCTCTGTTCATTAATATTGCACAATCAACACCAACATTATAAGGACTTTCTTGCACAAATTTTTTCCACCATGCTTTTTTTACATTGTTTTTAAACTCTACACCTAATGGGCCGTAATCCCACGCATTTGCAAGTCCTCCATAAATTTCTGAACCTGGAAATATAAATCCTCTGTTCTTACAAAGAGCAACTATTTTATCCATTGTCTTTTCAACTGCCATTTCTTAATCCCTCCAAATATTTTTATAAAAAAAAGACTATGACACCTTAAAGGGACGAAATTATATTCCGCGGTTCCACCCTTCTTGGCACAAGCCCAACTTTCTAAAACATTTTGCACTCCAAAGCTCCATTCACTTTACATTTATAATAACTTTCACCATCCGCTATCTCTCTTAAATAAATATTAAAGCTACTCCTCTTTATCTTTGTGCTTATTTAATTATATACTAATTCTATCAAAATACTATTATATGTCAAGAGTAAAAAGTTAATAATATAATTTCTAATAGTATAAAAAAATAAAGCGATGGATTTCATCGCTTAATAATCTAATTGGCTCCGTGGAGAGGGCTCGAACCTCCAACCTATCGGTTAACAGCCGAGTGCTCCACCATTGAGCTACCACGGAACATTGGCTCCGCGAAGAGGGCTCGAACCTCCAACCTATCGGTTAACAGCCGAGTGCTCCACCATTGAGCTATCGCGGAATAATGATTTTTAAATTATACAATTATTCAAAAGATTTTATTGGCTCCGCGGAGAGGGCTCGAACCTCCAACCTATCGGTTAACAGCCGAGTGCTCCACCATTGAGCTACCGCGGAATATTTTGTTTTTAACTCAATAATTTCTTTAAAAATAATTTCGTGCTAAGCACATTGACTATTATATCAGTTTATAAGAAAAATGCAATACTTTTTTTAGAAAAAATGTTGTATTTTTTTCTAAAACTAAATTCAATTTATATTATTAAGTTGTGTATATAATAAAATAGAGTTAATTCTATTATTTGATTAATAAAATTAACTCCAAGATATTTATAACTTAATTATTTGTTTGTGGCTTCATTGTTGGGAATAAAATAATATCTCTTATAGATGCAGAATCTGTTAAGAACATTATAAGTCTATCTATTCCTATTCCAAGTCCACCTGTTGGAGGCATACCTGTTTCTAAGGCACTCATAAATTCTTCATCTATTACATATGCTTCATCATCACCAAGTTCTCTTGACTTAGCTTGTTGCTCAAATCTTTCTCTTTGAACTATTGGATCATTTAACTCTGAATATGCATTACATAATTCTCTTCCATAAACAAATCCTTCAAATCTTTCAGTGAACATTTCATTTCCTCTCTTTTTCTTAGTAAGAGGTGAATTTTTTTCTTCACAGAATTCTTCAAACATTGCATTTAATACTTCTCCCTTTGTTACAGTATTTAATGGCTTAGGGAATTCTAACTTCTTTTCTTTAGCTATAGCTTGTGCTTCTTCGTCTGTCTTTACTTCATTAAAATCAATTCCACCATATTCTTTAACAGCATCAACCATTGTTATTCTTCTCCAAGGTGGTCTAAATTCTATTTCTGTTCCTTGGTAATTTACTTTAGTTGTTCCATTTACTTTTTCACAAACATAAGCTACCATATTTTCTGTGATTTCCATCATGTCATTATAATCTGCATAAGCTTGGTATAATTCAATAGCTGTAAATTCTGGATTATGTCTTACATCCATACCTTCATTTCTGAAGTTTCTGCCCATTTCATATACCTTTTCAAAACCACCAACTATAAGTCTTTTTAAGTATAACTCTGTTGCAATTCTTAAATACATATCTATGTTTAGTGTATTGTGGTGTGTTATAAATGGTCTTGCAGCAGCTCCACCAGCTATTGCACCAAGAATTGGGGTTTCAACTTCTAAGAATCCCCTATTATCTAAAAATTCTCTTATAGCTTTTATTATTTGACTTCTTTTTATGAAAGTAGTTTTAACTTCTGGATTTGTTATTATATCTACTTCTCTTTGTCTATATCTTAAATCTGGGTCTTTTAATCCATGCCACTTTTCTGGTAATGGTTTTAAAGATTTACAAACTAATTGGAAGTCCTTAACTTTTACAGTTATTTCTTCAGTTCTAGTTTTAAAAACTTCTCCTGTAGCTGCAACTATATCTCCAATATCAAGACCTTTATATTCTTTTAGCTTTTCTTCTCCAACTTCATCAATTTTTATGAATAATTGTATTCTTCCATCCATGTCTTGAATATCTGAGAATACAACCTTTCCTTGACCTCTTTTAGACATTATTCTTCCAGCTACAGTGACTATTTTTCCTTCTAATTCTTCATAAGCATTTTTTACTCCTGCAGAAGTATGTGTTCTTTCTACAGTGTAAACATCAAAAGGATCTTTTCCTGCTGCTTGTAACTCAGCTAATTTTTCTCTTCTTAATCTCTCCTGTTCACTAAACTGAGACTCTAGTTCTTTCATATTCATTTCCTCAGTTGACATTAATATCCCTCCATTATGCTCTCTTAATTTCTAATATTTCAAATTTATTTGTTTCCCCATCAGGTAGTGCTATTTCAACTACTTCACCAAGTTTTTTACCTACAAGCCCTCTTCCTACTGGAGATTCATTTGATATTTTAAAGTTCATTGGATCTGCTTCTGCTGAACCAACTATTGTATATTCAACTTCTTCATCAAATTCATAATCTTTAACTTTAACAGTTGACCCAACTGATACAGTATCTTTTGGAATTTCTGCTTCATCTACAACTTCTGCATTTTTAAGCATGTTTTCTATTTGAAGAATTCTTCCTTCTGTAAAAGCCTGATCATTTTTAGCTTCATCATACTCAGAGTTTTCACTTAAATCTCCATATCCTAAAGCTACTTTTATCTTTTCAGTAATTTCTTTTCTTTTTACTGTTTTTAAATATTCTAATTCTTCTTCTAATTTTTTTACACCTTCATAGGTCATAACATATTTTTTTGTTTCACTCATAATAGTAACCCCTTTAAAAATTAATTGATTTTATTATTAGGAAATTATATCATTTGCTAAGCTAATAATAAAGTTTAATAAAAGAAATACATTTAGGAATTTCCTTTCCTAAAATCATTTTTATAATTATAAATCAGAGGTTATGATATGTCAATAATTGAAAATTACTTAAGCTCATCTCTATATGTCTCAAGCAATTTAATAACCTCATTACTGTTATTTAATGAATTCATTACATTTCTTATATCTGTGCATCTTGGAAGTCCTTTGATATACCATGAGGCATGTTTTCTCATTTCTCTTACAGCTTTGTACTCACCATCATATTTTATTGATAATTTATAATGTTTAATACACATATTTATTTTTTCTTCTGCTGTAACTTCCATAGGTTCTTTTCCATTAAGTACTCTTTGTATATTTTTAAATATCCATGGATTTCCCATACTACCTCTAGCTATCATTATGCCATCACAATTTGAGATTTGTTTTAATTTTAATGCATCCTCTGGAGAAAAAACATCTCCATTTCCTATAACAGGTATTGAAACTGCATTCTTTACCCTTCTTATTATGTCCCAATCAGCCTTTCCTTCATACATTTGTTTTCTAGTTCTTCCATGCACAGCTATTGCATCTGCTCCTGCCTCTTCTATTCTTTTGGCAAAATCTACTGCATTTATATTGTTATCATCAAATCCTTTTCTAAACTTAACAGTAACAGGTTTTGTAGAAACTTTTTTTAATTCTCTTACTATTTCTGCTGCAAGTCCAGGTTCTTTCATTAAGGCTGACCCTTCGCCATTATTAACAATTTTTTTAACTGGACATCCCATGTTTATATCTATTATGCAAATATCTTCTCTATCATTAAAGTATTTTTCACAAACTTCTGCCATAACCTTAGGTTCTCTTCCAAAAATCTGCACTGCTACTGGTCTTTCTTCATCTGCTATTCTCAAAAGGCTTTGAGTATTTCCACTTCCATAGTATAAAGCTTTTGAACTTACCATTTCTGTATAAACTAATCCACATCCCATCTCTTTACAAAGACCTCTAAATGATATATCAGTAACTCCAGCCATAGGTGCTAAAAACACTTCATTTTCAAATACCAGATTTCCTATTTTCATTAAAACTACTCCTTGTTTTTCTTATACAATATTTTTAATCCTTCTAATGTTAAATCTGGAGCAAGTTCATCAATAACCTTAGTATTTTTGGCTATTAACTTACCTAAACCTCCAGTTGCTATTACAAAAGGCTCTTTACATTTATTTTTTATCATTTCAGCTTTCATTTTTTTAACTATATATTCTACTTGACCAACATATCCATAAATAAGTCCAGCCTGTATACTTGTAATTGTATTTTTACATATAATATTATCAGGCATCTCTAATTCTACTCTTGGAAGCTTTGCTGTTCTTTCAAATAATGCATCAGAGGAAATTTTAACTCCAGGAATTATGCAACCTCCTAAATAATCTCCTGAAACAGTTATAGCACAAAATGTTGTAGCAGTTCCAAAATCTATTACTATCATATCCTTCTTATATATTTCATATGCAGCTACAGCGTTAACTATTCTATCTGCTCCAACTTCTTTAGGATTATCATATTTAATATTTATACCAGTTTTTATTCCTGGTCCAACAATTATAGGTTCTATTCCAAAACACTTTTTAACCATATTTTCTAATGAATGCATTATATTAGGAACTACAGAAGATATTATTACTCCTTTAACACCTTTTGGATTTAAATTATTTTGTTCAAAAAGTTGAATAACTTGAATTGCATATTCATCTGATGTTTTTTTTGCATCTGTTGAAATACGCCAGCTTGCTATATAGTTATCGTCCTTCTGAACTCCTAATACAATATTAGTATTTCCTACATCCACAAGTAAAATCATAAGAGCACCCCTTTAATACATACTAAAAGCAGCCTTTCAGCTGCCTTCTTAGTATAACTTATTTTTAACAACTTTATTTTAACAATTTAATATTATTTGTCAAGAAATTTAAACTTCAAGTTAGAATAGCCCTACAATTTCTCCACTTTCTAAAATATCCATCTTATTTGCTGCTGGAACCTTTGGAAGTCCTGGCATAGTCATAATATTACCAGTTAATACAACTACAAATCCTGCTCCATTAGATACTCTAACTTCCTTAACTGTTATATTAAATCCTTCTGGTCTTCCAAGTAATGATGGATTATCTGATAATGAATATTGAGTTTTTGCCATACATATTGGTAATTTATCTAATCCAAACTTTTCAAGTTCTCTTATTTGCTTTATTGCTGCTGGAGTATATGTAACTCCATCTGCTCCATATATTTCTTTAGCAATCTTTAATACCTTATTTTCTATTGTATCATCTGCTGAATATATTGGTTCAAAGTTTGATTCTTCATTATCAATAATATCTTCTACGATATCAGCTAATTCAAGGCCACCTTCGCCACCTTTAGCCCATACTTCAGAAAGTGCAACCTTAACTCCCATCTTATTACAGAATTCTTTTATGTACTTAACTTCATCTTCACTATCTGATACAAATTTGTTTATTGCAACAACTACTGGAACATTAAACTTCTTTATATTTTCAACTTGCTTTTCTAGGTTTACTATACCCTTTGCAAGAGCTTCAACATTTGGAGTATTTAAATCTTCTTTACTAACTCCACCATGATGCTTTAATGCTCTTATTGTAGCAACAACAACTACACAATTTGGCTTTAATCCACCATATCTACATTTTATGTCTAAGAATTTTTCTGCACCTAAATCAGCTCCAAATCCTGCTTCAGTGATAGCTATATCTCCAAGCTTTAATGCCATTTTTGTTGCTAATATTGAGTTACATCCATGTGCAATATTTGCAAAAGGTCCTCCATGAATTATAGCTGGAGTATTTTCTAATGTTTGAACTAAGTTAGGTTTTACAGCATCTTTCATTAGTAATCCCATAGCTCCTTGAACTTCTAATTGTTTAGCATATACAGGATTTCCATCTAAATCGTAAGCTACTACTATTTCTCCCATTCTCTTTTTTAAATCTTCAAGACTTGTAGCTAAGCATAGTATAGCCATTATTTCAGATGCTACAGTTATCATGAATCCATCTTCTCTAACAAAACCATTAGCTTTTCCACCCATACCTACTACTATGTTTCTTAAAGCTCTATCATTCATATCCATTACTCTTTTAAAAGTAATTCTTCTTGAATCAATTCTTAATGCATTTCCTTGATGTATATGGTTATCTATAGCTGCACATAAAAGATTATTAGCAGCAGTTATAGCATGCATATCACCAGTAAAATGTAAATTTATATCATCCATTGGAACAACTTGTGCATATCCACCACCTGCTGCTCCTCCCTTAACTCCAAATACTGGTCCTAAAGAAGGTTCTCTTAATGCTATTACTGCATTTTTTCCTTTTTTACATAAAGCTTGTCCTAATCCAACTGTAACTGTTGATTTTCCTTCTCCAGCTGGTGTAGGATTTATTGCTGTAACTAAAACTAACTTTCCATCTTTCTTATCTTTGTTCTTTTTTAAAACATCTAATGATATTTTACATTTATACTTACCATATAATTCTATATCATCTTCTGTTAAGTTTAATTTTTCAGCTATTTTAACAATTGGTTCCATTTTAGCTTCTTGTGCTATTTGAATATCACTTTTCATATTAATAAACACTCCTTTAATTTTTTAGTGTTGAAAACAAATATTAACTATATAATACTTTTATGATTATATCATTTTTGCTATATATTTAAAATAATAAATCAAATATTTATTGATTTTAAAGTAATTTCAAACTATTTTTTCTTTATATAAACCTTATGCTACATTTACTTTATAAGATATAGCTGTTAAAAATTTTTCCTGTTTCTTCTTTTTCTAGAATAATATTTTATTGTAAATCTATTTTACTTAGTTCAAGTTATTGTATCCACTATTTTATACTAACACCACTTCTTCAAGTTATTTGAATATTTCTATATGTCACTGATATCATCTATTATACTTTCATTTTTATATTTCACAATTGTTAAAACTGATAAAATAACAATACAAATAGCTAAAAATATTATTGATGTTATTATAGCTTCTACTGGCACTTTATAAGTAAAATCTAATATCATATTCACAATTAAATATCCTATTACATTTCCTAAAAATACTCCTATTATACTTGAAACTATAGAAATAACACTCCTTTCTAATATTATGACCTTATATAGCTTCTTTTTGCTCATACCAAAAGCTCTTAAAATTGAAAATTCCTTCTTTCTCATAGCTTGATTAGAGATAATTGTATTTATAATATTAAATATACATATTAAACAAATAAAAATAGTTATTATGTTTGTATATTTCTTAACATTATTTATTACACTTAAATCTTCATACATGCCATTATAAAATTCATAATACTCATATTTATAATTTTTATCTAAGTATTTCTTTAATTCATTAAATTTAGTTGGATCTTTTAATTTTATGTTTATTAATTTATCTTTAAAAATGTCCTTAGGAAACAATTCACTAAAGGTTTTCTCTGATACAATAGCTGTTTCCATATTCCCATCTATAGTATTTTCTTTAGCAATTGCTACTACTTTAAATTTTTTATAATCTCCATTTTTAAATAATTCTTTTGCTTTTTCCGTTTTTAAATTAAAGTTATTCTCTTCGCCTTCAATATATAAACTTTTATTATTAACTAAGTATACTTCATCTCCAATATTAATATCTAATCTTTTGCACTCTTTTACTTCACCATTATTATTTTTATATTTTTCATAATTACATATTACAATTTCATTATCTTTTAAGATTCCTCCATTAATACTTCCCTCTACTATATTTAGAAGTTGCATTTCATCATAATTATAAGCACATATACAATGAATTTTATTTTTTACTGTAGTTGATTTCTTAACATTTTTAATATATTCATCTGTATATGTAATATTTTCATTAATGTTAGGTGTAATATTAAAATTAACTTTATTAGCAACTTCTACTTCTTTTAAACTTCTAATTTCATTTATACATTTATTAATGTCTATATCTTTTTGTAAATCTGTATTTATTTCAACATACATATCATAATAGCTATTTGTATAATATAAATCTTTATAATATTGTTCTGAATAAATCTTTACAGAATTTAAAATTCCATTTACTCCAACAAATGTTCCTATACTTAAAGTAAAAATAATTATTAATGGAACAAATTTTCCTTTATTTCTCATAGCACTTTTATATGCATATTCTCCTTCAAATCCAAAAATCTTTTTATAAAGTGTACCATTTCTTTTTTTAAACTTTTCTTTTTTTATAAAATAATTACTTCCAACTCCCTCTAATGGAGTTATTTTATTTAAAAGTTTAGCTGAACTATTTAAAGATAAAAATAATCCTATTATTGTTAAAATAATAGTTACTATAAAAATTGAAGGATAAAAATTTATTTTCATAAACTTATTATCTATAAAAATATTTGATATTTTTAACGAAATAACACTGATAATTATTCCTGTAGTAATAGAAATTAAACTCAATATTATACATTCTTTAATAACTAACTTTTTTAGATGAGCTTTTGATGCTCCTAAGCATCTTAATATACCAAAATCTTTAGTTCTTTGTAATATTGAAATATTAATAGTAGCCTTTATTATTATTTCAGATACTAAAACAACTATTAATGCTAATGATATAGCAGCACTAAAAATACCATTACTTTTCTTTCCCTGATTAAGAAAATATAGCAGTTCCTCATTATATGAAGATATTTTTATAGAATAATCTTGTGCAATTTTTTCAGAACTGCTTCTTATATCTTTATTATCTTTAAAATTTAAATATACTTTTAAATCATTGATATTGTCTTTTAATAAAGTTATTCCTAAAAACTCATTACTTCTTATTGATGAGTTTTCTTTTTCAAAAAATCCTGATATTTTAAATGTTTTTTCATTTATAGCATGTCCATCATTAACTTGAAAAGTTATTTCATCTCCTACCTTATATTCTTTGTCTAAATAAAATTCACTTGTCTTTTCTAACATTATTTCATAAGGATTGTTTGGATATGCTCCTTCTACTACTGAATATGAAAAAATTTCTTTATTTATGTTAATAAAACTATTTATCTTTAATATTTTTTCTTCACTTTTTTCCTGCTTTAATATTACCCTTGACTCTTTCGCTCCACATAAGCTTTTAACATTTACATGATTTTCTAAAGACTTATAACTCTCTTCACTTACATTGCTAAATATAACTTCGTAATTTCCATTTTTCTTGCATTCATTTATAAGACCATCATATAATGACATACCTAAAGTAAATAAAGTAAATATTAATATTGCCGAAATTGTAATTGATATAATGGTTGAAATTGTCCTTTTTTTATTCTTAATTAAGTATTTTTCACTTATATTTATAAATTTATTCATACTTAATCACCTCATCAGAAACAATTTCTCCATCTTCAATTTTTATTACTCTGTCTGCTAAATTTGCTATTTCAATATCATGTGTAATTAATATTAAAGTCTTATTAAACTTTTTAACTGTAGCTATAAGTAATTCCATTACTTCTTGACTATTTTTTCTATCAAGATTTCCTGTAGGTTCATCTGCTAATATAAGTGAAGGATTATTTGCTAGTGCTCTAGCTATAGAAACTCTTTGCTGTTGACCTCCTGATAACTCATTTGGCAGGTGATTCTTTCGGTTGCTTAAATTAAGTGTATCTATTAAACCATCTATATATTTTTTATCTGGTTTTTTGTTATCTAATAACACCGTAATATTTATATTTTCTTCTGCTGTTAATACTGGTATTAAATTATAAGATTGAAATATAAAACCTACCTTTCTTCTTCTAAAAGCAGATAATTTATTATCATCTAAAGAATATATATTTTCTCCATCAACTATTACCCTTCCATTTGTAGGCTTGTCCATTCCTCCAATTAAATGTAGCAATGTGGATTTTCCTGAGCCTGATGCACCTACTATACATACAAATTCACCTTTTTCAACTGTGAAGCTCATATTTTTTATTGCTTGTACTTTATTATCTCCACTTCCATACTCTTTACATAAATTCTCAACTTTTAATATTTCCATCTAACTTCCTCCTACATATTTTATTAATTAAAGAATACAATATAAATCTTACATGACTGTGAATTTATATCTTTCATTTTTGTAAGACTTTGTTAGATATTTTTGTTTATAAAGGTTATTATAAATTCTGTAAACTCTCCTTTTTTACTTCTAACCTTTATATTACCACCTTGTCCCTCTATTATTTTTTTAGATAAAGATAAGCCAATTCCTATGCTATTTGCATTAACCTCATTATTAATTCTATAAAATCTTTCAAATATTTTATACAAATCCTTTTCTTCTATACCAATTCCATTATCCTTAATTTTAATTTTTGTTAATATACTGTTTTTTTCTACTGACACAATAATTTCGCCATTGTCTTTAGTATATTCAATAGAATTTTTTAAAATATTAACAATAGCTTCTATTAACCACTGTCTATCATGAAGTAACTGAATTTCTAAAGGACAATTTAAAATTACTGTATGTCCTTTTTCTTTTATTTGAGAATCTAATATTTTAATACTTTTTTCTAATGTAGTATATAAATTATCTTCTTTTATATTAAAATTAATAGACTTTGCTTCTAATCTAGCTAGTTTTAACATAGATAAAATAAGCCATTCTAATCTGTTAATCTGATTTTTGCTCTCTAATAGAATTTTATTTTTATCATTGGTATTTTCAACTAAATTATTTAATAATAGTTCATTAAATACCTTCAATGATGAAAGAGGTGTTTTTAGCTGATGAGAAATATCTGAAATTATATCTCTTAAAAATATCTTTTCTTTTTTTTCACGCTCTTTTCCTTCTCTTATTACATTAACCATTTCTATAAAATTACTTGTTAATATACCTAAGTCACCATTTTCAAAATTATCTATATCTACACTATAATTTTGTTTTATTAATTCTTCTGTTTTGCTTGAAATACTCTTTATTTTATAAAAAATATTTTTATAAATTATTAATGATATAATATAGCCTAAACTCAATACTAATACCAAAAATATTATAAATGATATTTTTAAACCTTCTATACTTCTTAATTTATCCTTTGCATAAGATGATGCACTATAATCACCTATACCTTGTTTATCTAATTCTTTAACATTTCCTTTTGCTTCTTCAACTACTTCATACACTAATATTTTGTACTCTTCATCTATTTTATTTACATATATGTTTATCCCTAATATTCCTATAAATAAAGCTAATAATGCAAATGTAATATAAATATAAGTGTATTTTTTAATTTCAGGATTATAAAACATATCTATTCCTCACTATACTCTCGAAAAGAATATCCTATTCCCCTAATAGTAATAATTCTTTTTGGTTTTGAAGGATTTTCTTCTATCTTATTTCTTAATCTTTTTATATATACAGAAAGAGTATTATCATCAATAAATTCTCCATCTATATCCCATAACTTTTGAATTAACCTTCCTCTCTCAATAATGTTATTTTTATTTTCTACTAATTCTATTAATAATCTATATTCACTTGGTGTTAACACAATATTATTGTTATTAACTTTTAATGTATTTCTTTTTTTATTAATAGTTATTTCTCCAATTCTTATTAAATCTTTATTATTCGATTCTAGCTCTTTAACCTTATTATATCTTCTTAATAATGCATTAACTCTTGAAATTAACTCCTTAACTCCAAAAGGCTTTGTTATATAATCATCCCCTCCTCTATCTAGTCCTTGTACTACATTTACCTCATCAGACATAGCTGTTAAAAAAATAATTGGAACATCTATCTCTCTTCTTCTTAATTTTTCACAATATTCATATCCATTTCCATCTGGAAGCATTACATCTAATAATATTAAATTAATATTATTCAATTTTTCATCTGCATCACTTAAACAATGAACAACCTCTACTTCAAAGCCTTCAGATTTCAAAGAAAATTCAACCCCTAAAGCCAATGCATAATCATCTTCTATTAATAATATTCTTGCCATTTTCGCTCTCATTCCTCTCTTTCCAAACTAATATTTCATATTACTAAAAAATAAAAGAACCAATTAAGGTTCTTTTATGCATTTTCAAATATTTCAACAAACTCAGCTCCTTCAAGCTTTTCTTTTTCAAGTAATGCTTTTGCAACTGCATGAAGTTTGTTTATATTTTCTTTTAATAATTGTTCAGCATTTTTATATGCATTATCTATAAGAGCTTTAATTTCACTATCTAATAATGCTCCTATTTCTTCGCTAAAGTTTCTTCCATTTCCTAAATCTCTTCCTAAAAATACTTCATTATGATCACTTCCATATGAAATAGTTCCAACTTTTTCGCTCATTCCATATTCCATAACCATAGCTCTAGCTATTGAACTTGCTCTATCTATATCATTTTTAGCACCAGTACTTATATCTCCTATTATTAACTGTTCAGCAACTCTTCCTCCAAGAAGTCCAACCATTTCATCCTTTAATTTAGATTTAGATGTATATGCTGTATCTTCTTTTGGAAGATGCATAGTATATCCACCAGCTCTTCCTCTTGGAATAATTGATATTTCATGTACAGGGTCTGAATTTGGAAGCAACTTCATTACTACTGCATGACCTGCCTCATGATAAGCTGTAAGTTTTCTATCATGTTCACTTATAACTCTGCTCTTCTTTTCAGGTCCTGCAATTACTCTTGTTATTGCCTCTTCCATTTCTTCCATAGATATAAGTTTTTTTCCTCTTCTAACTGCTAATAAAGCAGCTTCATTTGCTAAATTTTCAAGGTCTGCTCCACAAAAGCCTGGTGTTCTTTTCGCTAAAACTTTTAAATCCACATCAGAGTCTAAAGGTTTCTTTCTTGTGTGAACTTTTAATATTTCTTCTCTTCCCTTAACATCTGGAGCTCCTACTGTAATTTGTCTGTCAAATCTTCCTGGTCTTAATAATGCTGGATCTAATATATCTGGTCTATTGGTAGCAGCTATCATTATTATACCTTCATTTACTCCAAAACCATCCATTTCAACTAATAGTTGATTTAATGTTTGTTCTCTTTCATCATGACCTCCACCTAGTCCTGCTCCTCTTTGTCTTCCTACTGCATCAATTTCATCTATAAATACAATACAAGGTGCATTTTTCTTGGCTTCTTCAAATAAATCTCTTACTCTTGATGCACCAACACCAACAAACATTTCTACAAAGTCTGAACCAGATATACTGAAAAATGGAACTCCAGCTTCTCCAGAGATTGCTTTTGCTAATAATGTTTTTCCTGTTCCAGGAGGTCCAACTAAAAGCACCCCTTTAGGTATTCTTGCACCCATTTCTATATATCTAGAAGGTTGTTTTAAAAAGTCTACTATTTCTTCTAATTCAGCCTTTTCTTCATCAGCTCCTGCCACATCTTTAAATGTAACCTTTTGAGAATTTGGAAGTGCTCTTTTTGCTCTGCTCTTTCCAAAATTCATAACATTTCTTCCATTTCCACTACTTTGAGATTGTTGAGTAATCATAAACATAAATACTAACAAAATAACAATAAGAATTATCATGGGAATAATGCTTAACCACACTCCACTATTTGATGGGGCTTTAAATTCTACTACAACACTATCATTTGGATGCTCCTCCATTAAAGACACTAGCATTTCATTTGAGGAGTAAGTTGAAAATGCCTTTCCATCTTTAGTTTTTCCTTCTATTAGCATTTTATCTTCTTGTATGATTATACTTTCTATTTTATTATTTTCCCAATTTTGTCTAAATGTACTGTATGGTATACTATCTGTGCCACTTCTTCCTGGTCTTGCAAAAGCAGATACACAAATTATTACTAATAAAGCTACCAACCATACAGCTGAGCCTGAATTTCTTTTCATTCAATGACCCCCTTTCTTATAATTATTATAAATTTTACCATAATGATTTTATCAATACAATAAAGTCACATTTTATTTTTCATACACTTCTGGTTTTAATGTTCCTATAAATGGTAGATTTCTGTAATTTTCTGCATAATCTATTCCATAGCCTACTATAAATTCATCTGGAACTTCAAATCCAATATAATCAACTTTAAGGTCAACTTTTCTTCTTGATGGTTTATTTAATAAAGTAGCTATTGCTATACTTTTAGCACCTCTTTCTTTAAAATATTTTGAAAGATAATCTAAAGTAACTCCACTATCTATTATATCCTCTACTATTAATAAATTTTTTCCTTCTATATTGCTATCTAAATCTTTTAATATTCTAACTACTCCTGATGACTCTGTTGAGTTTCCATAGCTTGAAACAGCCATAAAATCCACTTGACATTTTATAGATATATTTTTCATAAGGTCTGAAATAAATACAACAGACCCTTTTAATACTCCAACTAATAAAAGAGGTTTTCCTTCATAATCTTTGCTTATTTTTTCTCCAATTTCTTTTACCTTTTTTAAAATTTCTTCTTCACTAATCAGTACTTCTTTTATATCATTTTTCATGCTTTATAATTCCTTTCTTTTTACACTTACTTTTAGTATATGTTTTGTTTCTTTTGTAATTTTAAATTTATCTGACATTTTAATTCCAACTATCCATGATATATCATCATTAAATTGAATTAATGGAATTTCATCTCTTTTTTCCTTTGGTATTTTCATATCTATAAATATTTCCTTAAGCTTTTTACTTCCTTTCATTCCTAAAGGAGTTATTCTATCACCATCTTTTCTATATCTAATTGTAACATTGTTTATTTTATCATAATCAAAATTTTTTACTAGCTCATCATTTTCTTGTTTTATGTCTTTATTATTAACTATATCAAAATTTATAATGTATTCATCAAATATAACTTCATTATGTAATATATCCTTTTTATTTAAAGTTAATTCATTTGATAACTTATTTTTTATATATTCCTTTTTTCTTATAATTATATCTCCATATACATTTTCTGCATATATATCTTTAGGTAAATCTACTCTTTTATTAGTTCCTAGATTACTTAATTCTATTATATCCTCTATATTTTTCATTTCCATATCATAATTGCTTTTATTTATTTTAAATAATGCTTTTCTTATAACTCTTGTAACTATTGCACTATGAATATTAAATAAATTTTTACTTATAACTATACTATTTTCTTTTTCAAAACAATTATCTTTATAAGCTTTGCTAACTTCTCCTTCAATAAATTCATTATCATCTTGAAGAAGTAAAGCCATTCTATTTATAGTTTCTACTATATTAGGATTAAAGTTGTTTTTCATATATGGAAGTATATCTAATCTTACCTTATTTCTACTATATATCCTTTCTAAATTAGTAGTATCTATATGAGGACTTAGATTATTTTCTTTACAATATTGTTCCACTTCTTCTCTTTTCATAAACAATATTGGTCTTATATATTTTCCTTCTCTTTCTACAGGAATTCCACCTAAGCCTTCCAATCCTGTACCCCTCATTATTCTCATTAAGATAGTCTCAGCTTGGTCATTTGCATTATGTGCTGTTGCAATTTTATTAAAATTAATTTTATTTATTATCTCATTAAAAAAATCATATCTTGCTTCTCTACCTGCAAGTTCTGATGATTTCCCTGTTTCTAAAGCATATTTATTTATATCTATTCTTTTAGAGAAAAATCTTACACCTAATGATTCACATAATCTTTTTGAATACTCCTCATCTTTATCTGCTTCTTCTCCTCTTAACATATGATTTATATGAGCCACCGCAACCTCTATTTTTTCTTCCTCTCTAATGCCACATAAAAGACTTAACATACAAACGGAATCTGGTCCTCCAGATAAACCAACTAAAATCTTATCTCCACTTTTTATTATATTTTTTTCTTTTATAAATTTTAAAAACCTTTTTTTAATATCATTATTCATAATATATTCCTCAACTCGTATTATTTCACTATTATTTTACCCTTATATCATTAAAATTAAAATAGCCGACTTTATATTAGCCGACTATTTTTTAAATTTTAATATCCCTTATTTTTAAAATATTATATCTATACTTTTAATATACTGGATAAACTCTAGACACAACTACTGTCATATCATCCCTAACAAAACCTCCACTTAATTCTTTAGCCTTATCTAAAATATCCCCAGCTAATATTTTAGGATCTTTAGAAGAATCTTTTAAAAATTCTTCTAGCCAATTAAAATCCCCTACCATACTCTTATTCACATCAACAACCCCATCACTTACCATAACAATTAAATCTCCACTTTTTATATTAAATTTTATTTCATCAATTTCTATCTTATCTACTACTCCAAGTGGTGGAAGTTTTGATTCAATTACCTTTACATTCTTACCTCTTTTTACAAAGCTTGCAACACCTCCCACTTTTAAAAAAGAAGCTTCTCCTGAATACATATCAACTTTATTAAAATCTAAAGTAGAATATTTTTCTTCCTCCTCAAACCTCATGGCCATTATAGAATTTACCATATCAATAGTAGTTTCTTTTCCAAAACCTCCTTCAATAAATTTTTCTATCAATTCTATAGTGGCCTTACTTTCTTTTCCTGCCTCTGGTCCAGAGCCAATACCATCACTTATTATTGTCATATAACAACCATCTTTGGTTTTTCCAAAGCTATAAGTATCACCAATATATTTTTCTCCTTTTTTAGGTGATATAGCACCATATGAAACAATATTATATTTAGGAGTTTCCTCTAAAACTACACTACACTCTTTATTTACAGGATCTATATTGCATCCATCATCCCCTATATACATAGGAGTGTTGGTTATACTGTTTATGATAGGAATAATTTCTTTATAGCACTTTCTTGCTCCCTCACAATTTTTAAGGGTAAGTTTCACTTTTACTCTGCCATTAATATCCCTATATGAAAATACATTTTTATATGATATGGAATTTTTGTTTAATGCTCTTCTTATGGATTTTTCTAAATCTGGACATAATGATACTTTTTGAGTAAATCCATTGAGCATTTCATCTAAAGTTTCTGCTATTCCAGAAATATGATTTGCTACTATATCTCTACCCTCTTCAAGTCTTTCCTTCATTGCCTGATTACTTCTATACTGTTTTATAACTTTATCTGTGTTTTTTATTAAATCTAATTTATTTAAGCAAACCTTTTCTAGTTCCGCTGGAAAAATTAATCTACCTCGTTCACTTCCTTTTATAATACTTTGAAAGGCATTATAAGTAATATTAAAATCTCTATTCCAACAATTATTGCATTTATTACACCCAGAACATACTCTATCAGCTAAATTTTCTATTAATGCTGTACTTGTACTTTTGAATTTAAGATTTTCATTTTCTCCTAAGCTCTTCAACACATTTGAAACAGTTCCTAAAGCCTCTCCTAACTCTTTAACTTTGTTTGTAAATTCTTTCTTTATTTCTCCAAGTTCTACCTCATTTATCTTATTTCTCTTTTTATCTGTGTCTATTTCAATCTCTAGCTTTGATAATATACTCTTAGGTATTAAGAAAAATAATATACCAGCTATTCCAATTGAAATTATATTATTTGACTCTAAGCCCCCAGAACTCAGAGCTAAAGCTACATACATTATTATATAAGCCAAAAATCCAAATATTTTTCCTGTATCTTTAAATATTCCAGAGATAAGTCCTGCAAGTCCGTAAAATGCAACACTCTCCATCATATTACCTGAGCTAATCCCAATTATTACCCCCATAGATACTCCTATAGCTGCACCATAAGCACCTCCACCTATAAATGCAACAACTAATATTACCGCATAAGCAAATATGGCTCGTATGGATACTCCTAAAATACTTATTTTTCCAATCCCTGCTACAGCTAATGATGTTAATATTCCTATACTTATTATTTCTTCTGTAGAGAAAAAGTAATTAGTATCCAATTCTTTTAGGCAATTTATACCATACTTAATCACATAATAAATAGGCATAATAATAATTACATTAACTAATGCTATCAATATATTAATATTTAAATCATACTGTTTTACTAAAGCTCCATATACTAAATAACTTATTGTAGTTATTGTAAAAAAGCTTATATCTCTTATTTTTTTATTAACCTTTTTCATCAAGATAGAATATCCACTTATTATTAGTAGAATAACTATATTAATATAATTATTTTCTATCTTATTAAGAATAGTTAAATACCCCAATAAAACACCTATGCCTCCCATAACAACTCTTTTTTCATTACTCTTAGCACTAATAGCCATGATATATGCTAATCCAAATGGTGCTATTATATTAATATTATTATTCTCTATAAGTATTAATACTCTGCTAACTAACAATCCACACAAAAATACACTTAACATAATAAGAGGTTCTTCTTTTACTTTAAATTTGTTCTTTTTTTCTTGACCTACTCTTTTGTAGGATTCCATATCTATTCTATATTGCATAAGCGCCCTCCTAGTTACCATATTTTGTATGGTTATTATATCACTTATTTTTGTTAATATATGTCATTTTTAAGTTTTGATTTAATTTTTCGTAAGACACTTAATAGTATATTTCTTTATTTTTTCTAAATAAATCTTTTTTATTTCAAATAGAATTTTATAAATTAAATTTTTATATCAATATAAAAGTAAAAAATACTTTTTTAATATACTTTCATGTATAAAAAAAGTATTAATTATTACTTTGATTTTTTTATCAACAATGTAAAGTAATAATTAACACTTTCTATCTAAAAGAAACTCTTAAACTTCTTTCTTCTATTAAACTTTATTATTAGTTCACCAATTTATATATCACTTGGTAACTGATATAATTTATTTCTTTTTTATTTGATTTTTATTTTTTGATTTTCTAGGATTACATCCTCTATTTTTATATGCATTATATAATTTTTCTTTGGTCTCATCTCTTATATTAGGATCATCATCTACTATATTAAAAGTTTCTATTAGCCTATCCCAAATGTCTTTTGATTTAAATAAAGGACCAAATATAAACCAAGCAGTAAAAGTTTGAACATTTCGTTCATTCACTTCTTCTCTTATTTTTTTCTGAAGTTTATTAATCTTATAATTATAAAGCAATGATATTGGTACCATTATAAATGGTAGAAAAAATATTATAAGCACTATTATAAGTACTATCTTTTTTATTATTTCCATAATTTTTGTTCCTCCATTATTAATTATATAATAATTTTATTATACATTATTTATATTGCTTCTAATAGAAAAAAGAGGAGTGATTTAAATTTTCTTATAATATAAAAAAACTGCTACAGAACAATCTCAAGATTAATTCTGTAACAGTTTAAAATATATAAATTACTTATTTTCTGCTTCGAATTTTTTCATGAATTCAACTAGCTTTTCAACACCTTCAATTGGCATTGCATTGTATATACTAGCTCTCATTCCACCAACAGTTCTATGACCCTTAAGATTTACAAATCCAGCTTCTGTTGCTTCTTTTACAAATTTAGCATCTAAATCCTTATCTCCTGTTACAAATGGAACATTCATTAATGAACGAGCTTCTTTAACAACTGTTCCCTTAAACATTTCACTTTGATCTAAGTAATCATAAAGAATCTTAGCTTTCTTTTCATTTTTAGCTTTCATAGCTTCAAGTCCACCTTGTTTCTTTAACCACTTAAATACTTTACCACAAATATAGATACCATAGCAAGGTGGTGTATTATATAATGAATTAGCATCTGCATGTGTTTTGTAAGTTAACATTGTTGGTGTGCCTGGTAATACATCTTCAGTTATTAAATCTTCACGAATAATACATACAACAACACCAGCTGGTCCAACATTCTTTTGAACTCCAAAATAAATCATTCCATATTTTGAAACATCTACTGGTTGAGAAAGAATGTCTGAAGACATATCTGCAATTAATATCTTTCCTTTTGTATTTGGTTCTGTTTTATAAGTTGTTCCATATATTGTATTATTGTGACATATATAAACATAATCAGCATCTTCTGATATTGGTAAGTCAGAACAATCTGGAATATAAGAGAAAGTCTTATCTTCTGATGAAGCTATTGCATTAGCTTTACCATATTTACAAGCTTCTTTCCATGCCTTTTTAGCCCATTGACCTGTTATTATGTAATCTGCTACTTTATTTTTCATAAAGTTCATAGGAATCATAGCAAATTGTTGTGATGCCCCACCTTGTAAGAATAATACCTTATAGTTGTCTGGTATATTCATCAAATCACGAAGATCTGCTTCTGCTGTTTGAATTATTTCTTCAAAAGCTTTAGACCTATGACTCATTTCCATTACTGACATTCCAGTACCATTGTAATCTAGCATTTCTGCTGCAGCTTCCTTTAATACTTCTTCTGGTAAAACTGCAGGACCTGCTGAAAAATTATAAACTCTTCCCACTTTAAATTGCCCCCTTAGGTTATAAATTGTAATTATTTTTATTGTTAAGTATTATTTTAACTCTTGATAAAAATCTAGTCAACAAAAAAAGCATAGTGAATATATTATTTTGCTCTTCCGCCCTGCTAACTCCAAGTCAGGACAAAATAATATATTCACTATGCTCTAACTAAAGGAAATTGAAATATTTCTTATATTTTTATCCTAATGAGTATTTTTCCTCATGGTAATTTATAACTTTAGATATATCCTCAGCTATTAAGCTTATACCATCTACATTGCCAATACTTACTCCTTCACCTATTGTAACTCCAGTAGCAATAATAGCCCTGTTTATTATTGAATTATCTTCTACTTTTACATTTGGCATGATTACAGAATCTTTTATTATTACATTTTCCCCAATCTCTGCTCCTTCAAAAATTAATGAATTAATTACAGTTCCTTCAATCTTAGAACCTTCTGATATCATAGAATTTTTAACTTCAGCATTTATACCAATATATTGTGATGGATAATTTGATGATTTTGATAAAATTGGCCAATTTGAATCATATAAATTTAATTTATTATCTTTATTTAGTAAATCCATATTAGCTTCCCATAAGCTTTCTACAGTTCCTACGTCCTTCCAATAACCCTCAAATGGATACGCCATTATCTTTTCATCTGCATTAATCATTTTAGGAATAATATTTTTTCCAAAATCATTACTAGACAATTCATCCAATTCATCTGCTTTTAAATATTTCTTTAATGTTTTCCAATTAAATATATAAATTCCCATTGAAGCTAATGTGCTTTTAGGCACTTTAGGTTTCTCTTCAAATTCATAAATTGACATATCCTCATTTGTATTCATAATTCCAAATCTACTAGCTTCTTCCTTAGAAACATTTATAACTGAAATTGTTGCTTCTGCCCCACTTTTTTTATGATATTCAAGCATCTTACTATAATCCATTTTATATATATGATCTCCTGAAAGAATTAATACATACTCTGGATCATAATTATCTACAAATGATATATTTTGATATATAGCATTTGCAGTTCCTTTATACCAATTACCTCCTGTTTCAGTTTCATATGGTGGTAAAATTGACACTCCACCATTTCGTCTATCTAAATCCCAAGGACTTCCTATTCCAATATGTGAACCAGTATCTATCCCAGAATTTGCACAATTACTAAGTGCAAAATCAATTATTCTATACTTTCCTCCAAAAGGTACTGCTGGTTTAGCTATATTTTTAGTTAGTTCCTTTAATCTAGAACCTTGTCCTCCTGCCAATATCATGGCTATCATTTCTTTTTTCCACACAAACACCATCTCCTCTCATATGTTTAAAATCAACCCTTATTATTAAACTTTAACTTTTATTCCTTATTTTGTCAATTACTTTTTTTCAAAAAAAGAAACTTTAGTTATATTACACTAAAGTTTCCTTGATTTTACTTATTATTTTGGTCATTTTTTATATATTCATATGCATCTTCAATAGCTTCTACTTTACTATCATATAAATTATCTTCTCCAATAAGATTTGAAAGTCCCATTTTATTTAATACTTTTTGAGGCTGCTCTTGTAAATGGGTTAATACAAATTTTATTTTTAACTTTTCACAATGATTATATACTTGTTTCAAAGCATCTATTGCTGAAGCATCTATTGCATGTACATGTCTTAAATCTAAAATTAAAACTTCTGCTGAACAATCAACTTTTTTAATTTTTTTCATAAAGCTTTGTACAACTCCAAAAAATAATGGTCCATTAACTTGATATACTAATATTTTGTTATCAGAGTCTTCTAACACTTTTGTTGTATTTTCATCAAATACATCTTCTGCTACTAAATCTTTTATTTCTGTTGTTTCAGACACTCTTTTCATAAATAAAAACATTGTCATAATCATACCAAATTCAATAGCTACAACTAAATCAAAAATAATAGTACAGAAGAATGTTATTAAAAGCACTATTATATCACTTTTAGGCGCTTTTAATAGAGATTTAAAAGTTCTCCATTCGCTCATATTATAAGAAACCACAGCAAGTATTGCTGCTAAAGCTGTCATTGGTATTAACTTTGCTAATGGCATTAAAAGAAGCATTATTAAAAGTAATGTAATAGCATGTACCATTCCTGCTATTGGACTTCTTCCACCTGATTTTACATTTGCTGCTGTTCTTGCTATAGCTCCTGTTGCAGGAATTCCTCCAAATAAGCCAGATAAAATATTTCCTGCTCCTTGTGCTATAAGCTCCATATTAGAATCATGAGTATCATCTACCATTCCATCTGCAACAACAGCTGATAATAATGATTCTAAGGCCGCTAATATGGCTATTGTTAATGCTGGGGTAAACAATTGATTTATAATTTCTATATTTATAGCAGGTAATGATGGCATAGGTAATTTAGATGAAATTTCTCCAAATCTCTTTCCTATTGTCTCTACTCCCTCAAAAAATGGAATATATTTTACAAATAATGTAGCAAAAATTAGAGCAATCATTGAACCTGGTATTTCTTTTAATACTGGAATATTTTTTGTGATAATTGGCCATAGTACAATTAGTAATATACTTAACACACCTATTAACAATGTAGGAATATTTATAGAGTCAAAATTTGCTATGTAACATTTCCATTTTTCAATAAATTCAGATGGAACATCTCCTTGAATTGTTAATCCAAAAAAGTCTTTTACTTGTGTTGATAATAAAGTTATTGCTATACCACTTGTAAAGCCAATAGTAATAGTTTTAGGTATGTACTTAATTAAAGAACCAAATCTTAATATTCCCATAATAACAAGCATAACTCCTGCCATTATGGTAGCAGTTATAAGTCCACTTAAACCATAATTTTGTATTATTGAATATATTATTACAACAAACGCTCCTGTAGGACCTCCAATTTGCACTTTACTTCCCCCAAGAAGAGAAATGACAAATCCTGCTATAATTGCAGTTATAAGACCCTTTTCTGGCGTAACCCCTGAAGATATTCCTAAAGCTATAGATAACGGTAGAGCTATAATTGCTACTATAATTCCAGCTATTATATCTATCTCCTTATTTTTTATCATGCTAAGTAGCTTAGGCATCATTGATAAAACAACTTCCTTTCATATTAAATTTTTCCCATTATTATAATACTATTAAAAAAATTTTTGGTCAAAACCTTTTTTTATTGTATTCGTTTACTGTAATTTATTATTTTCGACATTTCTATTTTTTATTGTTCTTACTTACATTCTACCCTATAATAAATTTTATAAATAAGTTTTAGGAGGAATTATTAATGGAAAAATTACGAATGTTAGGAACAGGCTCTGCTATGGTTACCAAATGTTATAATACATGTTTTACTATTTCAAATAACGAAGAAAGTGAATATTTTCTTGTAGATGCAGGTGGAGGAAATACTATATTATCTAATTTAGAAAAAGCTGACATATCAATTAATAATATACATAATGTTTTTATATCACATAATCATAATGACCATATATTAGGTGTAATATGGATAATAAGAGCTGCTTGC
>CACZYK010000029.1 GCA_902785295.1 uncultured Clostridium sp. | reverse complement strand
AGATACTATGTTTAAAGAATTAGGTTTAAATGAAAATATTATTAAAGGACTAGAAGCACAAGGTATAACCTCTCCTACTGAAATACAAAAGCTTTCAATTCCTTGTATATTAGAAAATAAAGATGTTATAGGAGAAGCTTATACAGGTAGTGGAAAAACTTTAGCTTTTACTGCCCCATTATTTCAAAAGATAGATATAAATAAAAAAGAAATGCAAGCGCTTATATTAGCTCCTACCCATGAGCTTGTTATGCAAATAGTTTCGCAGGTTAAATTATTAAGTAAAAACTCCGAAATTCCTATTGCTACTTTAGGACTTATTGGAGATGTTAATATTGATAAACAAATCAAAAAAATAAAAGAAATAAAACCTCAGATTGTTGTAGGCACTCCAGGAAGAATTGCAGATTTAATAAGAAAAAGAAAAGTTACTGCTCATACTTTAAAAACAATAGTTATTGATGAAGCAGATAATCTTTTAGATAATACAAGTAGTCCAACAGTAAAAGATATAATAAAAGCTACAATGAGAGATAGACAGCTTTTAGTGTTTTCCGCAACAATTAATGATGCTACCTTATCCCTTGCAAAATCACTAATGAAAAATCCTGAGGTTTTTAAAAGCAAAGAAAAGGTAGCCCTAAATCCTAATATTTCTCATATGTATATTGAAGTAGATAAAAGAGAAAAATTTGAAACTTTAAGAAAGCTCATAGCTGCTGTAAATCCAAAAAAAGCTTTAGTCTTTGTAAATAGAGGATATGAAATAAATCTTGTTACTGAAAAGCTTCAATTTCATAATAAATCTGCCTTTGCAATACATAAAGGTCTTTCAAAAGAACAAAGGCAAAATGCTTTAGAAAGCTTTAGAAATGGTAAGATAAATATATTAGTTTCTTCTGACATCTCTGCAAGAGGCTTAGACATTCAAGAAATAGATTATATAATAAACTTAGATTTTCCATCTAATCCTAATGAATATCTTCATAGAGCTGGAAGAACTTCAAGAGGAAATAATTCTGGATGTACAATTTCTTTAGTTACCTCTAAAGAAAAAGCTACAATAAGAATTTATGAAAGAGAATTTAATATAAAAATAGCAAAAAAAATATTAAAACAAGGTAAACTTCTTTAAAAGACAAAATAAAAAAGTGTGAAATTATTACTTGCTTTTTCCTGCTAGTTCTAGGTTACTGCAAAGTAATAATTCACACTTTCTAAATAAATTTTAATATTTATTTTTTATTCTTTTTCTTATCTTCTTTCTTTTCATGCTTTCTATTAAAATGAATTATAATACCTAAAGATATCCAAAAAATAACCATTGTTATTAAAAATCCTTTAGTATTTAAATCATCAGCTGTAAGAACAAAGCTTGATTTATTTAAATTTTTGTCCCTATTTAAAGAAACTTTATTTTCTAAATTATCCTTATCTTTTGATGAATTTTCCTCTTCAGGTTTATTATCACCATCTGATGGTTTTTCTTCACCTGGCTTATTGCTATCCTCTGATGAATTCTCTTCACCTTGCTGATTGTTATCTTTTGAAGGATTTTTTTCATTTGGTTTATTATCATCTTCTGATGGTGGAATAATAGGTTCTTCCTTTTCTTTAATAAAGCTTCTTAAATTTTCAACCTTCTCTTTATTTTCATTTAACACTTTATTTTTTTCATCTAAACTTAAATTATCATAGCTATTTACTACTAATTTTGCTATATTTAAATATTCTTCTTCATTTCCCTCTATATCTTTTTCTAAAAACTTATTTATATCTTCTCCATAATTAAGTTCACTTGAAAAAGAAATATTTATTAAATAACTTATTTTAGTTTTATCTGGTGCTTCACATATAACTTCTATTTTAGGATTTTCTTCATTAAGTTCTATTTTATCATAAACTTCATTTGAATTCTTTTCCATATTATTTATTGAGATTATCTTTCCAAAACTATTATTAGCTTTAAATTTTATTTGTTGTAGTGAATCTTTATAATAATATGGAAGCTCTATATTATATTCTTTGTTATTCTTATTAAATTCTATAGCTTTTTCTCCAATTGTTCCTTCTGAAATTGAGCTATCATTTGACTTTTTAGTTATTGCCTTTATAGTAAAGTTTCTTGGCTCTGTTTTATCAAATAAATTTAAGTCTTCAATAGAATCTTCATTAAATATATAGCTTTCTCCTAAATTAACCTTTGCTTTATAAAGATACTCTCCACTTGAATATACTAAATTTTCCTGACATCCTATAGATGCTGCTTTATTATTAATACTATTATCTATGTGTACCCCTATAAGACCCTTTCCTTTTGGAAGTATAAAAGAATTTACATCTGTCTTTATATATCCTGAATAAGGAACAGTCCCACTATATAAAACTATTTTATTTTCAATGTCAGGAATATCTTCTTTTAAAGGAATATAATATAAATCATAAGTTGCTCCTTGATTAGTTGTTTGAAAAACAATTGAATCTAAAATATTATAATCCTCTGTAAAATCATAAAGATTAGCAACATAAAGGTTTGTTTCTGGTTCTCCATCTTCCTTTGCAAGTTTAAATGTATAATCTGCTCCTTCTTCATCATGCTGATATAATTTATAATTATTACTTGATTGTTCTGCTTCTAAAATTGAATAATTGGTATTATAACCTTCATCTAATATACTTGTATCTTCATAAGAGACCCAAATATAGCCTCCTTCATTATTATTGTTTCCCCAACTGCTTTTAACAAGCCATGCTCCATCATTTTCTATACTACTATTTAATCTAAAATTTTCTTTAGGATAGTTATCATCCCATCCAACAATTATAACAGAATGATTTGTAGCAGTTCTTTGTCCAGGATAGCAATAAGTTCCATTAATCTTATCATAATAAAGAGCAGAATGAAAATATGCTGTATAAACTCCTCCATATTTAAGCACTGCATTTTTTATAGTTTCTTTATCATTTTTAAGATACATTATGCGTGAAACATTAAAGGCTGTTTCTGCTTTGTTCATATTACTAGGCTTAGGTGCTAACTTTGAATATTGAAATGGTATATCACTTTCAAGTTTTGGTCCTGCCCATGCAGTAAAATATCCAAGAGCTATTTGGTCATATCCTCCTCTATCTGCAGCTCTATGCCATCCATAGCCTTCTTCATCAGCTGTTCCCCACCATCTTAAATGCTCCTCTGAGAAATCATAATATTCATCTCTATTTAATGCTAAATAACTTTCTAATGTCCCTAAACTAGCAAAGCTCCAACATACATCTAATGTACCTTGGTCTTTTACTGATGTCATAAGATTTAATTTTCTAGGATCATATTCTTCATATTGATTATAACTACTTTCTATACTTGTCCCATCTATTATATAAGGAGAAGGCATATTTATAATTTCTTCTTCTCCACTTTCCATTTTTTTTAAGTACTCTTCATAAGCTGGATTATATTCTTTTACTAAATTATATTCTTCTGTTAAAGATGTACTTATTTCTTTTCCATAAGTAGTTACAGGAATTTGCCCTAAAGCTAAAGCTATTATTAAAATTATACCCCTTCTTTTCATGAAAATCCCCCTTTTTATTCTCAATAAAATCTCTTTAAATTAATACTCAACACATTTCATCATAAGCCCAAGAGCTGGTGCTCTTTCTCCTGCTTTTTCCCTATTCATAGCATTTATTATATCTTCCATTTCCAAAGGACTTCTTTTACCTAATCCAACCTCGATTAATGTTCCTATAATTATCCTTACCATATTTAAAAGAAAGGAATTTCCATTAATCTCTATATTTATCATACCCTTATTTTCACTTATATTTATATAATTTATTGTTCTTACAGTTGATTTTTCTTTCTTACTTTTTAAATTTGTAAAACTCTTAAAATCATGAATCCCAATTAAAAATTCTGATGCTTTTTTCATATCTTCTATATTAAGTTTTTCTTTTATATGATAAGCATATTTTCTTGTAAATACATCATTATTTTCATTATTATTTATTCTGTAAACATAACTTTTTGACTTTACATTATATCTTGCATGAAATCTTGGACTTGCTAATTTAACCTCTTTAATTATGATATCCTCTGGAAGATATTCATCTAAGTACTCTTTTATTTTTTCTAAAGGTTTTGTTGAATTTGTAGTAAAATTTGCCACAAAATTATCTGCATGAACCCCTGCATCAGTTCTTCCACAACCAATAAGTTGAATGTCTTCATCAGTCATTTTGCTTAAAACATGTTCAAGCTTTCCTTGAATGGTTGTAATATTCTTCTCCTTTTGCTTTTGCCATCCATTATATCTAGTTCCATCATATTGTATTGTTAATTTTATGTTGTTCATCATATCTCCTTTAATCTCTTAAAATCATTTTAATTATATCATACATAATAAAAAAAGTGTAAATTATACTTTTGCTTTTTCTGCCCTACTGCCTTTAAGGCAACACAAAATAATAATTTACACTTTTAATTTAATTATATTATAGGTCAATAACCATTGTCATAAGGTCATTTGTTCTCTTTATAAATGTATCTAATTCCTCAGCATTAAGCTCTTTGTTTCCTATAAGTGCTAGGTCAACAATTTGGTTAACAATTAATGATACCTTATCCTTCTTGCTTTCATCATCAGCTAAAGAAACAAGTTTCTTTACTATGGCATTTTTATCATTAATTACTAATGTTCTTTCTTGTGGGAAGTTCATTCCTGCCATCATATTTCCACCAAATTGCTTTTGCATTTCTGCCATTCTTCTTGAATATTCAGAAGTTAAAACCATAGCTGGAGTTCCTTCATTCTTTAAACTTTCAACTGAATATTCCTTCATCTTTTCTCCAACAACATCCTTAAAGACTTTTATTATTTTTTCATTTTCTTCTTTTTTATCTTCTTTATTTTCATCCTTGTCTTTTAAAATGTCTGATATATCAGAATCAACTCTTGTAAATTTAACATTTTGGTCTTTATATTCTAAGAATGACATAAAGTTATTATCAATTGGAGTACTTAATATTACTGCATCAATTCCATATTCTTTAAATAACTTAATATATTGTGATTGTTTTTCTAAATCACTTACATAGAATACTTTATTTTCATGAGTATCCTTTGCTTTTTCAAGGTAATCTTTTAATGTAACATATTCATCATTTATTGTCTTAAATACAATAGAATCCTTTATCTTATCATAAAATCCTTCATCTCTTAGGCAACCATATTTAATAAATAATTGTATATCATCCCAGAACTTATTATATTTTTCTCTATCATTATTAAATATTGAATTTAACTTATCTGCAACCTTTTTAACAATATGTTTAGATATCTTAGCTACTTCTCTATCATTTTGAAGGAAACTTCTTGATACATTAAGAGGTAAATCTGGACAATCTATAACACCTTTAAGAAGTAATAAGAATTCTGGAATTACTTCCTTTATATTATCAGCTACAAAGACTTGATTATTAAATAGTTTTACTTGTCCTTCAACTAATTCAAATTCATTTTTAAGTTTAGGGAAGTATAAAATACCCTTTAAGTTAAATGGATAGTCTACATTTAAATGAATCCAGAATAAAGGTTCATCATAACAATTAAATACCTTTCTATAAAAATCCTTATATTCTTCATCTGTACATTCAGAAGGTTTTTTAAGCCAAAGAGGATTTGTATCATTTATAGCTTGAGGAACATCTACTACATTTTCTTCTTCCTCTACTTCTTCTCCTGCTTCTTTCTTCTTTTTAATTTCTTCTTCTTTTTTAGCTTTTTCTTCAGCCTTTCTCTTTTCCTCTTCAACATCTACAAAATAAATTTCTGTTGGAAGGAATGAACAATACTTTTCAACTATTCCTCTTACCTTATATCCATTTAAAAATTCTTCACTTTCTTCATCTATATAAAGAGTTATTGTTGTACCTCTTTCTTTTTTTGTATCTGAAGGTGATATTTCATATTCAGTACCGCCATCACAAATCCATCTTACAGCTTCTGCTCCTTCTTTATAAGAAAGTGTATCTATTTGAACTCTTTTTGAAACCATAAATGCTGAATAAAATCCTAGTCCAAAATGACCTATTATATCATTTCCTTGGTCCATCTTTTCTTTATACTTTTCCATAAAGTCTGCTGCACCTGAAAATGCTACTTGATTTATATACTTTTTAACTTCTTCTTCTGTCATACCAATACCATTATCAGTAAAGGTTAATGTTTTATTTTCTTTATCTACTGTAACTGTAATCTTAAAGCCTTCACTAACTTCCTTTGCTTCTCCTAAAGAAATTAATCTCTTTAGCTTGCTTACAGCATCACATCCATTGCTTATTAATTCTCTTATAAATATATCCTTATCAGAATATAACCATTTCTTTATTATTGGAAAAATATTTTCGGTATCAATTGATATAGTTCCTTTTTCATTACTCATTTATTTTCATCTCCTATTATTATCATGTAACAAAATATATTATAATTTTAAAGTCAAAGAAAGTCAAAAACTAATTTTGAAGTAAATCTTTGTTTCGGAGAGAAAACATAACCATTATTAATTTATTTTAGAATAACAAGCTTTCTTTATAAAATTTAATAAAATTCTATTAATATTCCTTAAAATTATGTTAGCTGTAAAATAAAAAAGGATATTAAATTAACAACTTAGTAACTCATATAATTTACTTATAATATAAAAAGTGTGAAATTATTACTTTGCTTTTTCATTTCTAAATTAATACAAAATAATAATTCACACTTTCTAAAATCTCTGAACTTATTTCTTTTATTAAATTTTACTATTAAACCTAGAAAATTACCTACAATTTAATAGTAAGTATAATTACTTTTTATTTACTTTCTATTATAGCAAGAGCGGCAGCTCCTAAAACTCCAGCTTTTCCACCAAGTTCAGCCTTAGCTACCTTACAGTGATTATAAATTGGAGTCATGCATCTTTCTTCCATAACTTCTGCTATTTTTTCAAAAACTATTGGTCCTGCATTACTTACTCCTCCTCCTAATACTATCATATCAGGGTCAAAGATATTTGCTGCATTTGCAAAAGTTATTCCTAAATAATTTAATGCATTATCTATTATTCTCTTAGCTTCCTTATCTCCCTTAGCGGCTTCTTGGAATACTTCTTTAGAAGTTATTGTTTGATAATTTTTTAATGAAGTTTTGCAATTACTTTTAGCTGCTTCTCTTCCTCTATTCATTATTGCTGTTCCAGAAGCTAAACTTTCAGCACATCCAGTGTTTCCACATCCACATCTTGGTCCTCCATTCATAAGAGTCATATGACCAATTTCTAAGGCATTTGCAGTGCTTCCTCTAAATAACTTTCCATTAATTATTGCACCGCCTCCTATTCCTGTACTTGCAGTTATAAATACCATATTTTCAGTACCTTTTCCAGCACCAAACATAAATTCGCCAAGAGTTGCAACATTTGCATCATTATCTAAGAAAGTTTCTATTCCATATCTTTCTTTTATAGGTTTAACTATATTAAAGTTTTTAAATGGAAGATTTGGTGTATAAACAATTAATCCATTAGCTACATCTAAAGGTCCTGGAGAACCTATTCCTATAGCCTTTACTTCTTCCTTATTTGTACCATCAAGTACATAATCTATAGTATCAAGCATTTTTTGAAGAACTGCTAATTCTCCTTTTTCTGCTTCTGTTTCTACTATCACTTCTTTTTTCATGTTACCTTCTAAGTCAACTAATGCTGTGTAGATTTTTGTTCCACCTAAATCTACTCCAATTACATATTTCTTTTCCATTTTTCGGCCCCCTCACACATAATTTTTATATTTAACAGGTCTTGTCACTAAAAAATTTTTAATCAATATATAATAACATGCTTTTTTAATACCATATATTGTATTAGCATTTCTTAATGTGACAACTCCTTCTTACTTTCCTATTAAGTATATCATTTTTACACAAGCTTTACAATTTGATAATTAAAAATTTTAAGTAAATTGCTAAATTTATTTAATTTAAAGTTATGAACTTACTAAATTTCCTTAACTTTTTCTAATGCATATTCCATAGCTTTCTCAAGATTTGCTACATTTTTTCCTCCACCTTGAGCAATTAATGGACTTCCTCCACCTCTTCCATCAATTAAAGCTAGGGTTTCTTTAACTAAAGCTCCCATATTCTTTTCTTTTAAATTTTTAGATACTGCAAATAAAAGATTAGCTTTATCCTCTCCCTTTACTGCAAATAATACAACTCTATTATCTTCTTCTGTAAGAGAACCTGCAAGCTTATTTAAATATTTCATATCTTCATTTTCATATATTTTATTTATTATTATAAAGTCACCACATTTTTCTGCAGAATCAATAAGATTTTGAACCTCATACTTTGAAAGTTCAGCCTTTAACTTTTTCTTTTCCTCTAAAGCCTCTGCATAATCATTGTTTAAGTTATTTATTCTATTTATAACCTCATTATCTGCTGTATTAAGTTTTTTACAAATTTCATCAAGCATATTATCTCTAACTAAGACATAAGTTACTGCTCTATCTCCAGCTAAAAATTCTATTCTTGTATTTCCTTTATGAGAAAGCCATCCCTTTATCTTTATCATCTGAAGCTCTAAAGTATGTGATGGATGTACTCCACAACAAGCATTTATATCTAAATCTTCAATTTGTACAACTCTTATAGTATTATCATCAGTTGCTAAGTCACGTCTTAATCCCATAGCTTGAGCCTTTTCTCTATCTGTCATAATAAAATTAACTTTATGATTTTCTTTTATTACTTCATTAGCTCTTCTCTCGGCTTTTCTTATCATATCTTCACTTATATTTCCAATGATATCTACTGTACTTACATCATGTCCTAAATGAATTCCTGCAGTATTTGCATTAAACATAGAGAAAAAGCAACCTGATAATACATGTTGTGCTAAATGTTGTTGCATTCCATCTTGTCTTCTTTTCCAGTCAATAATTCCTTTTACAACTTTTCCTTCTTCTATTTTTTCATTTAAAATGTGGGCTATTTTATCCCCTTCTTCTACTACATCAATAACTTCCTTTCCATCAAGAGTTCCTAAGTCAGAAGACTGTCCTCCCCCTCCTGGAAAAAATGCAGTTTTATCTAAAAATACATGAAATTTACCCTGTCTTTCTGTAACCTCTAGAACTTTTCCTTCAAATTCTTTAATATATTGGTCTTTATAAAATAGCTTTTCTGTTTCACTTGTCATAAGTTTTTATTCTCCTTTCAAAAATTCTTCATAAATTATATTTTATCATAACTTTTCTAAATTTTCTCCAATAATCCTTATTCCTTTTTTAATGTTTTCATTACTTACTCTTCCAAAACCTATTCTTAGGGTATCTTGTCCCTTATTCTTTGCAAAAAAAACATCTCCTGGCATAAATATAACATTATCTTTATAACATAAATCTAAAAGTTTTCTTGAACTTATATTATCCTTAAGCTTTAAAAATATATGAAGACCACCTTCTCCTGTTACATATTCATAATCAAGATATTTTTCTACACATTCCATAAGTAAAAGATACTTTTCTCTATAATATTTTCTAACTGCTTTTACATGCTTTGGGAATGCTCCACTTTTTAAGTAATAATAAAGACATCCTTGGTCCAAAAAAGAAGAGTGGATATTTCTTCCCCTCTTTACACTTTCTAATATATCTATAAGAAATTTATCTCCTAATATCCAACCTATTCTAAGTCCTGGAAATAAAATTTTTGAAAGGCTTCCAATATAGATTACAGAATTGCCATCTTTACTTAGTGAAGCTAAAGGTTCAATTGGAGAACTTGAATATAAAAGTTCTTCATTAAATCCATCCTCAATAATAGGAACTGAAAATTCCTTTGCAATATTATAAACTTCTTGCCTTCTTAAAGCTTTCATAACAATTCCTGTAGGATTATTGTAAGATGGAGTTAAATATAAAAATGCTGGTTTATTTTCTTTAAAAGCCTTTCTTAATTCTTTAGTTTTAATTCCATCTTTGTCCATAGGTATTTGAATTACATTAACTTTATGAGATTTCATTATTTTTAAAGCAGTATTATGTGTTGGCTCCTCACAAACTACAATATCATTTTCTTTTGTAAGAGTTTCTATTATCATATCAAAAGCTTCTGTAAATCCATTAGTTATTAATATGTCTTTATTTTTAGTATCCACATTTTTTTCTTGCATATACTGAAATAAATATTCAATTAATGGTTTATATCCTTTTGCATATCCATAATTTAATATATTAGCTTGCTCAAAGGAAAAACAATCTAAAAAAGCTCTTTTAAAATCTTCTAAGTTAAAAAGAGTATAATCTGGTGCTATTGATTTAAAAGATATCATACCTTTTTTAAAGGAAAGCTCATTTTTTATAACATCCATTTCTCTTAATGTTTTTCCATAATAATTAATTTTATTTTTCCAATCTATATTATATCCTTGAATCTTTTCATTAGAATCAACTGATATAAAAGTTCCCTTTCCTCTTTTAGTTATTATTATTTCCATAGCCTCAAGCTCTTCATAAGCAGATATTACAGAATTTCTGCTTATTTTTAAAAAGCTACTTACTTCTCTTGTTGAGGGAAGCTTACTATCTTTTTTAAGTTCTCCAATTTCTATCCCCTTTAAAATGTGATTAATAAGCTGAGTATCTATTGCCTCATCACTTTTTAACTTTAAAGTTGAAAAAATCAAAAATTATCACTCCTGATTATTTATTCTATTTCCATTTTTAATTGAATTTCGCTTAATGGAATTTCTACTTGTATATAATCTCCCAATGCATGTTCAACAGGAAGAATAATTCCTAAAGAATCTTCTGTTAAATAGCTATAACTTTGGTCTGACTTAAAATTATCTACTTCATCACATACTGAAAGCTTATTTAAAATATCTTGTGATGTAAGAGTATTAAAAGCCTCTTTTTGCTCATCAGAAACTGTAGCATTTTTTATTTTTTCTGCTAACTCTTCATTTATATCAATAAAATCTGACAACTTAAGTAAACTTTCATTCTTTAAATCTACATTTACTGAATACAAATGATTATTAGCATAAGCTGCTCCTTCTACATATCCTGTTCCTTCAAAAACTACACTTATAATTTTTTTATTTTTTCTTTTTATTTTATACTTAATATTCATATTAAGTTTATCTTGATCATCATAATACTTTGTACTAATCATTCCTCCACTTTCCACTAAAGCACTAATGATATTAGTTTTATTTTCATCAGAATATTTTAATCTTGGATGCTTTATAATAACATTTTTAACATTATACTGATCATCTTCAATAGTGTATTCATCTAGAGTGGAACTTTCAGGTGCACCTGTTTCTACTATTGATGTTTCTACCTTGCTACTTTTATTATTATTATCGCTACAACCAGTTAGTGTAAATGATAATGATAAAGTCATTACCATTAATATAGCTATAATCTTATTTTTCTTCATAAATTTATTCTCAACCCCCATTTATACCATTATTTTTAATTAAATATTTGAAATTATAAGCTCCATATCCCCTTTAAGTTTATATTTACCATATTCAAAAGGTATAATGAAATGGTCTCCTTTTTTTATTTCAATTTCATTAATGAATCCATTTCCTTCAATTACACTTACAATTTCAAAAGGTTTACTTTGAACAAAACTCTTTTCTCCATGTATATCTAATTTTTTAACTTCATAGAATTCACATTTAACAAGTTCTTTTTCATCATAACTATCTTCTTTTATAATTTTAAAGTCTTGTTTATTTTCTATATAAGGACATTTTATAACATCAATGCTTTTTTCAAGATGAAGCTCTCTTGGCTTTCCATTTGAAAGACGGTCATAATCATAAAGACGATAAGTAATATCACTATTTTGTTGTGTTTCTAAAATTACTGTACCACCCTTTATTGCATGTACTGTTCCTGGAGTGATTTGAAAAAAATCTCCTTTTTTAATTGGACGTACTTTTATTAATTCATTCCATCTCTTTTCTTTTATCATCTGCTTTAATTCTTCTTTTGATTTTGCATTATGTCCTACAACTATTGTAGCACCTTCTTCACAATCTAAGATATACCAACATTCAGTTTTTCCAAGAGCTCCATTTTCATTCTTCTTTGCATATTCATCATCTGGATGAACTTGTATGCTTAAATCCTTCTTTGCATCAATTATTTTTATTAATAAAGGAAAGACATCTCCTTTAGCATTTCCAAAAATTTCTCTATGGTTATCCCATAACCAACTTAAGCTTTCTCCTTTAAATTCTCCATTTATTAACTTACAATCTCCATTTTTATGAGCACTTACAGCCCAACATTCTCCTGTTGTATCACTTGTAATTTTATATCCATAACTTGTAGATAGCTTATCACCACCCCAAATAATTTCTTTAAATACTGGTTCTAAAAATAAAATTTCCTTCATAATTAACCTCCATAATATATATATTAATACTTATATATTACATTACAAGATTTATTTTTTCAATTAACGCTAATTTTTTTATAGTATATTATGAAAATTTGTGTATTTTTTATTGTTTTTGTATAGAATTTCTATTTTATTCCCAGACCCATGTAGAAAAACTGTATTCTTCGTCAAAACCTACTCTTTCATATAAATTTCTTGCAATTTTATTTGAAGAATCTACTCTTATATTAACTTCTTTTATACTATTTTCCTTTGCTAAATCTATAAGCTTATTTAAAAATTCTTTCCCATATCCTTTTCCTCTTTCTTCATAAAGTACTCCAAAGTTTACTATAGAATAAACTCCTCTATCAAATATTATCTGTCCATATCCTATAGGATTATTATCTAACAAAGCAAAAATACATAAATCTTTTAAATAATATTTTTGTTTTTCATCATATCTTATATCACTTGGAGTTATAGGAACTCTTACATAATTTCTAAAAACTCTATTTTGTATTTTACATCTAAGCCTTTCATCTTCATTTATTTTAAATTTTTTATATTTAAGTTTATAATCTACCCTTTCTCTTGGATATCTTGTATCTAAACTTAAAAGGAAAGTTTCTCTTAACTTAGTCATTCCAATAGCATTTACTAAATCTTTTGAATACTCATTTTCTATTGCTTCATATACAAAACTATTTCCTCTTAATAATAAAAGAAACCCATCTCTTATATAATTAATATATTCATGCTTTACATATATATCCTGAATGTATATTACTCTATTTGATGAATATTTAATCCATATATATCCAATATATTTATCATTATACTTTATTAAATTCATCATTTTTCTTATGAGATGCTTGCCAAAAAAACTCTTTTCATTATATGAAGCAAAAAAATCTAATCTATATCCCATAACTTTCTTTGCTTCTTCTGACAATGTTTTAAAGTAAGCAATATTTTTTCCATTTAATTTTTCAATACTAACCATAGCACTCCAATCATAAAGAAAAACTCCTAAAATTCTTCAGGAGTTCTTCTAGTTTAAAATTTTAGATATCTTTTATGCTTAAGCTTATTCTCTTCTTTTCAGCATCTACTGAAAGAATTTTAGCTTTTATTTCTTGACCAACTTCTAAAACTTGTGATGGATGTTCAATTCTTTCATGGCTTATCTTTGAAATATGAACTAATCCATCTACTCCAGGTTCTAATTCAACAAAAGCACCAAAGTCATTAATTCTAACAACCTTTCCTAAAACTATTGAATCTACTGGATATTTTTCTTCTACATTGCTCCATGGTTCTGGAGTTAAAGCCTTTATGCTTAATGAAAGCTTCTTAGCTTCTTTATCTAAATCGATAATTTTAAGGTCAACAATGTCACCCTTCTTTAAGTAATCTTCAGCCTTTTTAACATGATTCCATGATATTTGTGAAAGATGAATAAGTCCATCTATTCCATTTACTTCTGCAAATGCACCGAAGTTAGTGAATCTCTTGATTTCTCCCTTTAAAACATCTCCTTCATGTAAATTTGCCCATGCTTCTTCTTCCTTCTTAGCTGCTTCCTCTTCTAAAATAACTCTTCTTGAAGCTATTATCTTAGATGGATTTCCTTGAGCAAATTCTATTAATTTTACTGGAATTGTCATATTCTTAAAGTCTTCTTTGTTTGATATATATTTTATATCTATTTGAGATGCTGGTATAAATATTCTTACACCCTTATAATAAGCAACTAAGCCCTTATCTTTTGTTTCTGATATTGTAACATCAAATATAGTTCCTTCATTGAATAACTTTTCTAATTCTTCATAAGCTTCTTTCTTTTCATATTCAATTCTTGATAAAACTACATTATTGTCTTCATCTTTTAATCTAACAACCTTAGCTTTTATTTTATCTCCTATATTTAATTTTTCTGCAAATTCTTTTGGATCTTCTTTAGCAGTTAATTCCTTGTAAGGAATTACTCCATCTCTTCCATTTCCAACAATAGAAACAACTATTCCATCGTTAGTCTTGTAAAGAATTTCACCCTCTATTTCATAACCAATAGATATAGTCTTATCAATTTCCTCCATTAATTTTGCTTGTTCATCATTTTTGATATTTTCATCTTGCATAATATTAATAACCTCCCTGATTATCCAATCTGGTGTTGATGCACCAGCGGTAATGCCAATTTTTTTGAAATTTAAATTATTTATATATTCTTCTGGTAATTCAGATGAATTTTCTATATGTATGGTGTTTTTACAATTGCGCTTTGCAATTTCATAAAGTTTTGTGGTATTAGAACTATTTTTTCCTCCTATAACAATCATTGCATCAACTTCTTTTGAAAGCTTTTCTGCACTTTCCTGCCTTACATTTGTTGCAGAGCAGATAGTATTATAGGTTACTAATTCCTCAACCTGTGCCTTTTTTAAATTTTCTATGGTTTTATTCCAGTTTTCTAACTTTTCAGTTGTTTGTGCAACAACACAAATCTTACTTGGAAGATTTTCTGGTAAATAATTTCCATCAGTTATAATGGCCTTATTTTGACACCAACCATTTATTCCTATAACCTCTGGATGATTTTTATCTCCTAAGATAACTATATCATAACCTTCTGAAGAAAATTTATCTACCTTCTTTTGTATATTAGATACAAATGGACAAGTAGCATTTAATACTACTAATTCCTTGCTTTCTAAAAATTCTAGTATTTCTTTAGTTACTCCATGAGACCTTATTACTATAACATCATCTTTTTTTAGAGTATCTATATCTTTTAAATCTATTGCAAATATATGATGCTCCTCTAAATATTTTACCACATCATTATTATGGATAAGAGGACCTAGGGTATATACCTTTTTCATATATTCTTTTTGTATTCTTATTGCCTCTTCTACTGCACGCTGTACGCCAAAGCAGAATCCTGCATTTTTAGCTAATTTTACTTTTCTCATAAATTTATTTACTCCTAAGTATATGTGATAATTTTAATTTTTAATCACATTTCTTATATAAGAATTTATTTTTTCTGTAACTTCTTTTATATTTAATCCAGTAGTGTCAATTTCAATTGCATCATCAGCTTTTCTTAATGGGTCTGTTTCTCTGTGAGAATCTTTATAATCTCTTTCTATTATATCACTTAAGATTTTATCATAATCGCAAGGAATATCTCTACCCTTAAGTTCTAAAAATCTTCTATTTGCCCTTTCTTCAGCTGTTGCTGTTAAGAAAAACTTAAAAGGAGCTTCCTTTAATACAACTGTTCCAATGTCTCTACCATCCATTATAACATTAAATTTTTTTGACATTTCCCTTTGAAGCTTTACTAACATTTCTCTTACTTCTTTTATTTTTGCATATTCAGAAACTATAGAGCTTATTTCTGGTACAGTAATCTTATCTTGAACGTTTTCTCCATTTAATATAAGATCATCTTCTTTAAATTCCATCTTCATAGTTTCTATTAAACTACATATTTTTTCTATGTCAGAAGGAGCTAAATTATTCTCCTTAGCTTTTAAAGCTACTGCCCTATACATAGCACCTGTATTTATGTACATTAAATTAAATTCTTTAGAAACCAGTTTAGCTATGGTACTTTTTCCCGCTCCTGCCGGACCATCAATTGCTACTGAAAAATTCACGGTTATACCACCTTTCACTATATTTTAGTAAAATCCACTATAATATCTATTATATAGTTTTTTTTCTTCTCATACAAGCTAAATATTTGAGCCGGCCACAAAGCCAGTTGAAAGTGCTATTTGTACATTATATCCTCCAGTAAAGGCATCAACATCGATAACCTCTCCTGCAAAGGATAAATTATTAATAAGCTTTGACTTCATTGTTGAAGGATCTATTTCTTTTGTATCAACTCCTCCTGAAGTAACAATAGCCTCTGTAAGACTTCTAAGCCCTGATATTTGTATAGATAAATTTTTTATAAGATTTACTAATCTTTTTCTTTCTTCCTTAGTTATTTCATTTACCTTTTTATTTTCAGGAATATTGCTCATCTTTATTATTACTGGAATAAGTTTTTTAGGAAGAAGCTCATCTAAAGAATTTTTAAAGTCTTTATTTATATACTTTTGAAAATCTCTTTGAACTCTTTTATCAAGCTCTTGAATATCTAAAGCAGGTTTTAAATCTATTATAAGAGTATATTCTTTTCCTTCTTTTATAAACCTACTTCCACTTAATATTAAAGGCCCTGATACTCCAAAATGAGTAAATATCATCTCTCCCTGTTCTTTGTAAACAGATTTTTTTCCTTCTTTTATTGTAACAGAAACATTTTTTAAAGATAATCCCATAAGCTCTTTTACCCATTCATCTTTAGTTTCTATTGGAACAAGAGAAGGATTTAGCTTAATTATATTATGACCACCTTTTTTAGCATATCTTTGACCATCTCCAGTAGAGCCTGTTGATGGATATGAAGCTCCACCTGTTGCTATTATATAATAATCCCCTTTAAGCTTTTTAGAATTATTTATTATAATTTCTTTAATGCTATTGTCTTCAAATTTTATATCTGTTACCTTGCTATTAAGACTTATCTCTACATTTGCATCTTTAAGTGCTTTTGAAAGTCCTTTTATAATATCTGAAGATTTATCTGACTTAGGAAATACTCTATCTCCTCTTTCTACCTTTAACTCAATTCCTTGTTTTTTAAAAAACTCCATTGTGTCTTTATTTGTAAATGTATATAAAGAGCTATATAAAAAGTAAGGATTTCCAGGAATAAACTCAAAAAATTCAGAAATATCCTTTGCATTAGTTACATTGCATCTTCCTTTTCCAGTAATGAATAATTTCTTTCCAATTCTATCGTTTCCATCTAATAATATAACCTCATGATTTTTTGCAGCTTGTATAGCTGCCATCATTCCAGCTGGTCCTGCTCCAATTACTATTACCCTACTACTCACTTTTTATCCTCCTAAACATCTATCCTAATTAAATATTTTACTATATTACAGAAAAAATTTAAAGAATAATTAAAAAACTTTTTATTTATTCTTCTTTTTTAATTAATACTTCTTTAGTAAATACTGAAGCTATTGTACATAATATTATATAAAGAAAACAGTACATTAATTCATAAGGAGAAAAATAAAGATATATGGATATAATTGTTGTTAAAATTGAAATAACTAAAGGAATTAAAAAATCCTTATCTTTTATTGTCATAAAAACTCCTTGTCCAATAAAAATTAAAGGATATATAAAAGTTAAAAGGAGCATACTAGCTTTTTTATATGCATCACCCTTTAAAGAGAAATATAAAATTGTTGATAAAGTTAAAATTAAAAGGCCTGAAATGGCATAACTTTTTAAATCCTTTAAATCATAAACCTTTATTATCATAAATAAGTCCTCCTTAAAATCATATATAATATTTTACGCTCATCCTTTCTTTCCTATGTCACACATAAAAAATTTTTTTAAGTTCTTAATTTTTCTGAAATTTACTTAGATTGCATTACTTTATTCTTGGGTATATAATTTAGTAAATAGTTTTATTTAAGGAGAGAGATTTTTATGAATTTAAGTAGAAATGATTTATGCTGGTGTGGCAGCAATAAAAAATATAAGAAGTGTCATCTTGAAATAGATGAAAAAATTGCATACTATAAATCACAAGGCTGTATTGTTCCTGATAGAAGCCTTATTAAAAACAAGGAACAAATTGAAGGAATAAAAAAAAGTGCTAAAATAAATACAGCAGTTTTAGATTTAGTTGCAAAAAATATAAAAGCTGGAATGTCAACAGAAGAAATAAATACATTAGTTTATGACTATACAATATCTCAAGGTGCTATACCTGCTCCTCTTAATTATGAAGGATTTCCCAAAAGTGTATGCACATCTATAAATGACGAGGTATGTCATGGTATTCCTGATAAAAATATAATTCTTAAAGATGGAGATATTATTAACGTAGATGTATCTACAATATATAATGGATATTTTTCAGACGCTTCAAGAATGTTTAAAATAGGAAATGTAAATCCACAAATGAATAAGCTAGTTGATGTTGCTAAAGAATGTCTAAATTTAGGTTTTAGAGCAGCAAAACCTTGGGGATTCTTAGGAGATATAGCAGAAGCTGTTCAAACTCATGCAGAAGAAAATGGATATTCTGTAGTAAGAGAATTTGGAGGTCATGGAGTGGGAATCGAATTCCATGAAGACCCATTTGTAGCTCATGTAGGTAAAAAAGGGACAGACATGCTTTTAGTTCCTGGAATGGTATTTACAATAGAACCTATGATTAACATGGGAGAACCAGACATATTTATAGATGCAGATAACGACTGGACAGTTCTTACAGAAGATGGATATCCTTCAGCGCAGTGGGAATATACAGTTTTAATAACAGAAACTGGTGCTGAAATTTTAACTCATTAATATTTTCAACAATAAAGAGATGATTATTAGCATATATATTATCTCTTTATTGTTGTACCCATACTATCTATTAGCTGCTTTTAAATTGGCTATTTCAAAAGAATTATTTCTTGTAACATTTTGGATTTTTATTACTTTGCTATCCAATAATGTTATTCCTTGATTTATTTCTGTGATATCTTCTTTTATTTCCGCAACTGCATTATACAATGTGTCTATTTTTTTATCTATTTCTTTAACTTCTGTTTTTATTTCTTTAACTTCTGTTTTTATTTCTTTAACTTCTGTTTTTAATTCTTTAACTTCTGTCTTTAATTCTTCTTGCCCTTTTTTTAATTCATTAATATTTTCTGCCATGCTATGTAATAATTCCAATATTTCTTTATCCATATTTTTCACACTCCTTATAATATTTATATAATATCATCTTTTAATATAATGCTTCAATATTTATTAAATGTTTTTCTTAATATAATAAATAATGTTGTTTTATTTTTTCAATATTACATTCATTTGACCACAAAAATGGATAAATTTAAAAACTTTTACTTAACTTAAACTTTAAAAAAGCAATATTTGATATACATATTCTTTTATATTATAATAAAATTAGAGTTTAACTTTTAACTCATTAATTTTACTTTTTAAAAGGAGATGTAATGTTTACTTACTCATTTACTATTTGGATTTTTATTTTTTATATATACTGTTTTTTAGGTTGGATAGTTGAATCTTCTATTGTATCTGTTAGGACAAGAAAACTTGTTAACAGAGGATTTTTAAAAATTCCTATGCTTCCTATATATGGTTTTGGTTCTGTAATGATGCTTTTTGTGTCTCTTCCAATAAAGGACAAACCAATTTTAATATACTTTGTTGGAATGATTGCAGCAACTATTTTAGAATATATTTCAGCAGTACTTATAGAAAATATCTTTAAAATTAAATATTGGGATTATACTGAAGATAAATTTAACTTTCAAGGACGTATATGTCTTGAAAGCTCATTATTTTGGGGAGTTCTTTCAGTAGCTCTTACATTATTTATTCATAAACCAGTTGAAAAATTTGTTTTAAGTTTAAAAAACAATACAATATCTATATTGGTTTTTATAATAAGCATTATATTTATTACAGACTTTATTATTTCAGCCAAAAATGCCCTTGACTTCAATAAATTATTATCGTTTATTGATAGAATCAAAACTGAAACAGAAAACTTAAAACTTCAAATTGAAAACAAGAGCAAAGACTACAAAGCATTAATTCCTAAAGTAGAAAAATTAAACAAAGACTATCAAGCACTTTTTATTAAATTCAAAAACAGATATTCAAACATGCTTATCAACTACCCAAGAGCCAAATCATTAAAATTTAATGATACCTATAAAAACTTAAAAAACAAATACAAAGAATTTATGAAAAAATAAATCATAAAAATAAAGTTGTGGTACAAAGAAATCTTATAGTATACTAACCCTCTAAAAATTAGCAAAACACTATATCTTAATTTATTATTACCACAACTTTAATATTCTTATCTTATATTTTCCTAAACATAATAATCTTATTTTCAAAGCAGTCTATTAATTGTTTCATATTTAAAACTTTATTTAGGGTTTGCTCAGCAAACCCTATATTTTTTATAATTATAATTTTCATCAAATATAAGTTTCAAAATAAAATTTAGCATAACTTTAATAAGAGATCTTAATCTCTTATTAAGATTTGAAACAATAAATGCAATATTAATGACACATTCTGAAGTTTCTTTAAGTTTTGTTAAAATACGATTTAAACCATATTTTCTTTTACCTTCACCGAATTTACCTTCAACTTCATTTCTATCACACAAATCAATATATTCTATTTTTTTATCATATACATTATCTTTTCTTGGACGCCCTAAATTAGGACCACTAAGTCTTATACCTTTACTTTTGCAATAATTTAGGTTATCTCTATTCCTGTAAATTTTATCTGCTAATACTCGTTCAGGGTAATGACCATTTCTTTCTTTGAATCTTTCTACTATTGTTTCCAAGCTATCACATTCGTTATAAGCATCCCAGCTTAAAAACTCAATTCTTGAAAATCCATTGATTACACTTATCTCTACTTTAGCTCCAAATTCTGTTTTTGCACTTGCTTTGCCTCTAACAATTGGTCGTACATATGGTTGAGTAAGACTGACTATCCTATCTTTAACACTATGTTTTTTGTTATCAAACATTTCTTTCTGTTGATTATAAACATTAATGATAATATCAATTTTCTCTTTTTGTTTATCAGTAAGTAAAGTTCCACCTTCACTCATATTATTAATGTAACCTAAATCTCTATGTATATATCCTAATTGTTTTCTGATTACTTTTCTTAACTTTTTAGTAGGCTTTTTTCTTGCTTTTGAAATTTTCAAGAATTCGTTTCTTGCTACTTTTCTATAAGTTCTGGGCTTTTTACCTTTAAAATCTTTATTTAAGTTATCTATAATCTTTTCTAAATTTTCTCTTGCTTCATTTAAGAGATTTAAGTCCTGTGGATAAGAAATATCAGATGGAACACAAGTAGCATCCATTATTATAGTACCATTATTACCAGAAGTATCATTTGAGTCGTCATCAGTTTTATCAGAATCATTATCTTTGCTTCCGCTTTCGATAATCAATTCATTAATTTCAGAAAGAAATTTTGAAGAAAATCTCTTTCTAAAATCTACTAAAACAGATGCTGAAAAAGGAGCTTTTTCTTGAAACTCTTTTAATCCAATAAAAAACTGAAGATATGGATTTTCAGATACTTGATTAACAAGCTCTCTATCTGAACAATTTAATGTTTGTTGTATTATAAGGCTACCTAAAGCTATTCTTACATTTTTAGCTGGATTTCCTTTCTTTTTAAATTTCTTAGCATATTTAATTTCAATTTCATCCCAAGGAATTATTTTAGATAATTTTACCCATCTATTATCTTCATTCAATTTTCCATATGGAAATACAAAATCTTCAAATTTTAATTGTTGTTCAGTTTTATACATTGTAATCCCACCTCAAGTGCAAGCTTTTTTACTATATTTCTAAATAATCCTTGCACTTATTATAATACAAAATTCTTCTAAAGTGTGTTTTTATCAGTAATTTTTATTTGCTGAGCAAACCCTAATTATTAATTTTGCTTATTAAAATATTAGGTTCCTTATTTTATGAAGGCGTGACTTGGAGCCTGTCGATAAGTGAGAATCAAAATTTTATATTTTGCTCTTCGAACTTACCCAGCGAACAAAGTGAGTCGGGCTTCCTAAAAGAATAACATAAGGAACCTAATATTTTTGAAACAAGTCAATATTTAATGCTTTGTAATCTCTCTAAGCTTTTCAATTAATATATCCATCTCTTCATCTGTGCCAATTGTTACTCTCAAAAATTTATTTATTCTATCTTTATTAAAGAATCTTACTAAAACTCCTCTATTTCTTAATTCCTCATAAAGATATTGTCCTTCAAAATCTTTGTGAGATATAAATATAAAGTTTGCTTTAGAATCTAAAACCTTAAATCCCATTTCTTTTAAAGCTTTTGATACATTTTCTCTAGTTTTTATTATTTTATTTCTTGTTTCTTCAAAATATTCTTTGTCCTCAATAGCTGCCTTTCCTGCTGCTAGTGCTGTTCTATCTATTGTATATGAATTTATACTATTTTTTACTCTGTTTAGTCCTTCAATAAGCTCCTTATCTCCAAGAGCAAAACCTATTCTTGAACCTGCTAATGACCTTGATTTTGAAAAAGTTTGTACTACTAATAAATTATTGTAGTCTTTAATATACTTAACCATGCTTTCTCCACCAAAATCTATATAAGCTTCATCTATTATAACAACACTATCTTTATTCTCCTCTAAAAGTTCTTTAAGCTTGTCTGTGCTTATGTATTTTCCTGTTGGAGCATTAGGATTTGGAAGTATTACTCCTCCATTTTCCTTTTTAAGCTCCTCTAATGGTATATTAAATTTCTCATCAAGAGAAACCATTTTATAATTTAATCCAAAGAATTCTGCATATACAGGATAAAAACTATAGCTTATATCTGGAAATAATATTGTTTTATTCTTTGAGAAAAATGTCATAAAAGAAAATGCTAATACTTCATCAGAACCGTTTCCTAAAAATATATTTTCTTTATTTAAGCCATAGAAATTTGCAATTGCTTCACTTAATTCTGTACATACTGGGTCTGGATAAAGTCTTAAATCCTCATTTGCTGAATTTTTAACAACTTCAAGTACCTTTTTTGATGGTGGATATGGATTTTCATTTGTATTTAACTTTACATATTTTTTGTCTCTTGGTTGCTCTCCTGGTACATAAGGTTCAATTTTATTTACTGTTTCATTCCAAAATTTACTCATATATTCCTCCTAAGGTATGATTTTTATTTATTTTTAGTATACTCCTAATCTTATTAGATGGTCTATAAGATTTTATAATTTTATAGTAACTTTTTATAAAATCTTATCATATTTTAACATATATGAATGTTATAGATATGAACTTTGAAATGAGGTAATTTTATGTGTGGAATTGTAGGTATAATTAATTTTCATAAAAATATATTAGATGATAAAGATATTTTATTTAAAATGGAAAACACTCTTATTAAAAGAGGTCCTGATGAAGAGGGACATTACCTATCAAATAATGTACTTTTAGGACACAGAAGACTGGTTGTAGTTGATAAAACAGGTGGAAAACAGCCAATGATAAAAAACATAGAAAATAATGAATATATTCTTATATATAATGGAGAGCTTTATAATACAGAGGATATAAGAAAGGATTTACTTATTAATGGCTTTAAATTTAAATCTTATTCTGATACAGAGGTTATCTTTGATAAAAAAGAGAATTCTGTTTTTCTTGCTAGAGACCAAATGGGAGTAAAACCTTTGTTTTATTCTATAAAAGATAATAATATTATTTTTGCCTCTGAAATAAAAGCCATATTATGCCACCCCAATATAAAAGCAGTAATTGATAGAAAAGGTCTTACGGAATTATTTGCACTAGGACCTGCAAGAGTTCCTGGAAGTGGAATATTAAAAGGTATAAAAGAAATTCCCCCAGGACATTACATGATAATAAATAAGGATAATTGTATTCTTAAAGAATATTGGGATGTTAAAGCAAAAGAAAATAATGAAACAAAAGAAGAAATAATAGAACATACTAAAAGTTTATTAATTGATTCTATAAAAAGACAACTTGTAGGTGATGTTCCATTATGTACTTTTTTATCTGGGGGTTTAGACTCTTCTGCTATTTCTGCTATAGCCTCTAGTGAATTTAAAAAGAAAAATAAAATTTTAACTACTTACTCTATTGATTATGAAGATAATGATAAATATTTTAAATCATCTTTATTTCAACCTACTTCAGATGAGTATTGGGCAGAAGAAATGGCAAAATTTATAGGTTCAAATCATAAAACTATAACCTTAAATCATAAGAATTTAGCTTATGCTTTATATAATGCAACAGAAGCTAATGACCTTCCTCAAATGGCAGATGTAGATTCTTCTTTATTTTTATTTTGCAAAGAGGTTAGAAAAGATTTTGTAATTGCTTTATCTGGAGAATGTGCTGATGAGCTTTTTGCAGGTTATCCATGGTTTACTCGTGATGAATTAAAATATGCAAATACCTTTCCTTGGTCTAGATTTATTAATGATAGGTTATCTATTTTAAATGATGGAATAAAAAATTTAGAAATAGAAGAAATGTCTCAAGCTATGTATAATGATACCCTAAAAAAAGTTCCACATTTACCAGATGAAGATAAAGAAGATTTTAGAATGAGAGAATTATTTTATTTAAATATAAAATGGTTTATGATTACTTTACTAAATCGTAAAGATAGAATGAGTATGAGAAATAGCTTAGAAGTAAGAGTACCTTTTGCAGATATACGCCTAGCACAATATGCCTTTAATATTCCTACCAAAATTAAACTTTTAAATGGAAGAGAAAAGGGACTTCTTAGAAAATCTCTTGAAGGAATACTTCCTAGAGATATAATTTATAGAAAAAAGAGTCCTTATCCTAAAACTCATAATCCTATTTATACTGAAATAGTATGTTCAATTATGAAAAATATATTAAATAACAAAACTTCTCCTATTCTTACTCTTATTGATAAAGAAAAGGTTAAAGCTATTGTTGATAGTAAGGGAAACTCCTATAAAGTTCCATGGTATGGACAACTTATGACAGGAGCTCAACTTATAGCTTATCTAATTCAAATAAACTATTGGCTTGAAAAATATAATTTAGATATTGAAATTTAATAATTAATGAGCTGTTTCATTAATTAATAATTACAATATATAAAATATTTAATTATATAAGATATACTATATATTGTAATTAAAACTATTTATGCAACAGCTCATGACTTTTAATTATTAATTATCTGAAATAATTTTGTTATTATAAGAATAAACATTATACTCTTTCCAAATTGTTTCTAAATTGTTAAATGTATTTGATATATTACTTTTTTCCCTCATTCCAATTGCTATTATTAAAGCATTTATTACAGAAAGAGGGGCTACTAAAGAATCTACAAAAGATGCCATATTACTTTGAGCAATTAGAGTATAATCTGCTTTTGTTGCTAAAGGTGATAAAAGGCTATCTGTTAAAGCAACAACCTCTGCTCCTTTACTTTTTGCAAAATCTAAAATATCTATAGTTTTTGCAGCATATCTAGGGAAACCTATTCCTATTACTAAATCCCCTTCTTTGATATTAATAACCTGCTCAAATATGTCTGAAATTCCATAGCTTACAATTCTTACATTTTTAAGAATTATGTTTAGATAAAAACCTAAAAATTCTGCTAATGCTGTAGAACTTCTAAGTCCTATCACATATATTGTCTTTGCCTTATAAATAGAATTAACCACATTTTCAAAGGTATCTGGATTAATTTTTTCTAATGTTGCTCTTATGTTTTCTGTATCTGCTTTAAGCACTCCTTTAAGTGCATCTCCATCAGATACAAAATCATTAGACAATTCTAATCTTTGAACTGTTGTAAGCTTATTTTTAATTAATTCTTGAAGAGCCTTTTGAAGCTTTGGATATCCTGAAAAGTTTAACTCATTTGCAAATCTTACTACTGTAGATTCTGATACCCCTACAGCTACTCCAAGCTTAGCAGCTGTCATAAAAGCTGCTTTATCATAATTATTTAATATATATTCAGCTATAAGCTTTTGTCCTTTACTAAGCTTTGAAAATCTTTCTTGAATAAGCTTCATTAAGTCTTTATTATCATTTTCCATATTATCATCCTACCCAAAAAATTTTTTAATTACGATGCCTTTTCATTTTACCACCAAAAAAAGACATATTCAATAAATATTCTTTTAAAACTACTTTTTTTCAACAACTACAAGCTTTGGAGCATTATTTCTATTTAAAAACGAATGAACCATAACTCCATATTCATTTTTAGGAAGATTCTTTAAATACTCTAAAATAGAACTTTCTTCTTTTTTCCCTTCACTATGACCTGTATATATACACAATGTCATAATTCCTTCATGCTTAAGTAAATCTAACCCGTCTTTTATACTTTTTAATGAAGTTTCATGTAAAGTTGTAATATTTTTATCTCCTCCAGGAAGGAATCCCAAATTATACATAATACAATCAACACCTTCTTTAATATATTCTTTAAAAAGATGATGAGAAGCATTTATTATATTAACATTTTCTTTATTTTTCTTTTCATAATTTAAACATGCTTCTTTTTGAATATCAAAAGCATATACTCTTTTAAAATTCTCTGATAAGAAATCTGTATCATGACCATTTCCAAGGGTTCCATCTATTGCTACTTCCTTATTTTCTAAATAATTTTTTATTATATTTTGAGAAATTGCACTTATATCTCCAACATACTTATACATTTTTTCACCACCTATATTGCTATACTCTAAAAATTTCTATATATAGCACACTTATAAACTATTTATATAATTAAGTTCTTTCTTTGTAAGACTTCTATATTCTCCTCTTTTTAAATCTCCTAGTTTTATTTCTCCAATAGAAACCCTCTTTAAAGCTAAAACATCATGATTTAAAGCAGAACACATTTTTCTTATTTGCCTATTTTTTCCTTCATGTATTCCTATTTCTACTGTAGTCTTGTCATCTTGAAATTTTAATACCTTAATTTTAGCTGGTGATGTAATATATCCTCCTATGTCCACACCTTGTTTAAATTTTTCAAGCTCATTCTTTTTAAATTCACCCTTTACAACAGCTATATATTTTTTTGTTATTTCTACCCTTGGATGAATTATTTTATTATATATCTCTCCATCATTTGTTAAAAGAAGAAGTCCTGAGCTATCATAATCAAGTCTTCCTATAGGATATATTCTTTCTTCGTTATATATCCTTCTGGTTTATTTAACATTATATAAACCTTTTTTTCTTCTGGCTTTATTACTTTTCCATCATACTCAACCCTATCTTTACTTCTATCAACCTTTATTCCAAGTTCTGTTACAATAACTCCATTAACCTTAACTTTGCCTAATTGTATAAGCTCTTCACATTTTCTTCTAGAAGCTATCCCACAACTTGCCATAAATTTTTGTAATCTTTCTTCCACAATTTCGCCACCTTTCTATCTTAATTGATTATAACTTTAGCAAAGAAAAATAACAACTTAATTTGAAGTTATTTTTATGTTTTGATATAATATAAAAAAGTTTTAATTATTATTTTGCTTTTTCCGTCGACAAGCTCCAAGTCAACGCAAAATAATAATTAAAACTTTCTCACTAAATGAAAGGAAATTCTTAAACTTGTTTCTTTTATTAAGCTTTATTATTAACTTAACAAGTTGTTCACAATTTTCAAAATATATAATTTCCTATAAAATTAAAAGATTATTTATAGATAATCATTATTGATAAAAAATATATTTGAGGTGTATTATGGATAAATTATTATTTGGAATTTCAGGTCTTCCTTTAGGAAAAGAAGGAGATAAATTTAATTATGCAACTGGAATAGAATATTTATATAATATAGGACTAGATGCTATGGAGCTTCCTTTTGTAAGGTCTGTAAATGTTACTGATAAAAATCGTGATTCTATATTAAAAGCTAAAGAAAAATGTAATTTCTATCTTTCTGCACATGGCTCTTATTATATTAACTTAAATGCTGTAGAGGAAGAGAAAAAAGAAAAGTCATTAGAAAGAATTATAAATGGAGCTGAAGCCTTGAATTCTGTTAATGGAAGAAGTCTTATATTTCATCCTGGTTTTTATTTAAAATCCTCAAAAAAAGAAACTATTTTAGAAATAAAGAAAAACCTAAAAAAGCTTCCTTACTTTGGCGTAGATTATAGATTAGAAACCACAGGAAAAGGCTCTCAATTTGGAGATATTGATGAACTTATAGAAATATGTAGTGAAATAGATACTTGTAAACTATGTATAGATTTTTCTCACATTCATGCAAGAAATAATGGCTCTTTAAAAAGCTATGATGACTTTGCTGAAATACTAAACAAAGTGCGTTCTGGCTTAGGACAGGAAGCTTTAGATGATTTACATATTCATATTTCTGGAATTGATTATTCTCCTAAGGGTGAAAAAAAACACCTTCCATTAAAGGAAAGTGATTTTAATTATGAAGCATGTTTAAAAGCGTTTATAGATTTTAATGTTAAAGGTTGTGTAATTTGTGAAAGTCCAATTCTTGAAAATGATGCTTTACTTTTAAAGAATACTTATTTGTCTCTTAAAAACAACTAGGCACCAAATTGGTGCCTCTTTTAAATTATTGTTAACTTGGAGATTACTTGTTATTACCAGAAGAAACCTGGGCCAAATCCTCCCCAGCCGAAACCAAATAATAAAATTATCCAAATCCAAGCCCATGAGCCATTACCAAATCCACCACAATTACCAAATCCTCCGCAGTTACCGAATCCACCACAACAATTTCTACAATTATTGCAGTTGCAAGAATTATTACAACATCTATTCCTACATCTACAGCAACATCTTGACATAGTTGACCAACTCCTATTCTTTAGATTAGTATATAATATTCTAAAGAATTAAGATTTGTTCTATATTATTTGTTCTATGAATTTATTAATTACCTTAACTAAAAATTTTGATATTAATATTATAGCTATATTTATTATCACAAAAAGTACTATACCCTCCATTAAACTAAAAGGAGCTGGAACTATTCCTGTATAATATGGATCTTCATAATAAAATTTTTCATAATAAAATTTACTAATACAGATACTAATAATAAAAGTGAATATAAAATTTACAAAATTTAAAGAAGTTATCCATAAAAATATTTTTTTTACAATTATGAAATTAAAAAATTTATTAATATTGTTTATTGTAAATTTCTTATTAATTTTATCTATAAAAATAAGTCCTAATATTATTATTAAAGATAGTATTAAATAGATTATTATTTTTTCTATTAAAGAGGGACTCAAAATTCCAATTATTAAATATCTTATGCTATTTTCAAACTTACTTAAAATACTATTTATAATGTAATTACTAGATATATATATTCCTAAAGAATCCAAAATAGATACTATACTTAAAAAATTAATTATAATAACAAAAGGAAATATCATCATTGATATAATTGTAAAAACTGTATTTGAAAAAAGCATATCCATAAACTCAAGATAAATAATAAATAAAAATCCTATATAAAATAACCTTAAAGTATCATTTACAAGAGTGCTTATGTACATAGATGATATTGATAAAAGCTCTCTTTGGTTATAGTAAAGGCAAATATTTACATATAAAAATATAAATACAAATATAATTAAAGATAATAATAAAAATAATATCTCATTTTGCTTTATTTCTTTTCTTGTAAAAGGAGAGGAATTTAAAAATGTTAAATTATTTCTTTTATTAAATCCTGTTATAAAAATATAAATTATAAATAAAGAAACACATATAATAAATAAATATAAAACTCCTCTAGGTTCCATTTTATTTGAATATAATGAACTTATATTTAATTTTAAAGTAGAAAACATACTTTGTGTTTCTCCATAAGTTGCAATAAAAAAAATGATAACTCCAAACAATATTGGCCATTTTCCAGTATATAAATATTGATAAAATAATGCCTTATTATATAATTTCTTCATCTATACTCCCCTCTTCCAATCTATAAATAAATATGTCTTCTAAATTTAGGTCAATTTCTTCTATAAAAAGAGGTTCAAACTTTTTAAGCTCGTCTATAAATTTTTCACTATAATCGTCAGTTATTATGGTAAATACTCTTCCTACCTTTGATAGCTTAAATATGCCTTTTATTCCTTTAAGGTCCTCTTCATATACAGGCATATCAAAAGCTACTTGAATTTTTTTAATAGATTTTCTCATATTATCTAAACTACTTTCATAAGATACTTTTCCATTATCTATAATTACAATATCATCACATATCTTTTCAAGCTCACTTAAATGATGAGAACTTATTATAATTGTTATATTTCTTTCCTTAACTTCCTTTTGAAGAAGCCTTAAAAGCTTATTTTTTAATATAGGGTCAAGACCAGAAGTTGGTTCATCTAAAATCATATATTCTCCACATTGTGCAAATGCAATCATAAAAGCTACTCTCATTTTAGTTCCCTTAGAAAGCATATAAAATCTTTTTTTTATATTTACATTAAATATCTTATTCATATTATGAAATTTTTCTTCTTTAAAATCTTTATATGCCATTTTATAAAATTTTATAATATCCTTTATTGTAAAAGAAGTGAAAAAATTATTTTCATCAGCAACATATGCTATTTTTTCTTTTACCTTAGGATTATCATAAACTTCTTCTCCATCATATAAGATACTACCCTTATTATTTTTATATATTCCAACTAAAGATTTAATTAAAGTTGTCTTTCCTACTCCATTTGGTCCAATAACTCCATAAATCTTACCCTTGTCCATCTTTAAATTTATATTATGTAAAATCTCTTTCTCTTCTAATTCAACAGAAAGATTTTTTATTTCTATCATAAATCATCCTCCATGTATCTTTTCTATTGATTTTCTTCTCCTAAATCGTTAATCATAAAATAATCTATTACCCAGCCTTCTCCTTCATCAATAAATACTAAACTTATTTCTCCTTTATTATAAGTATTATCATGAATATATGTTCCTTCAAAATCATATATTCTAGCTTCAATTTTGTCATATACTTTATACCCATCTAAATTTTTTTTACATAATCTTAAATATTCATTAATAACTTGCTTTTGTGCATTTTCTGTATTTTTTTCTTCATTATATTTAAGATTAATTCTTGAATATTCTAAGTTATTACCACATATCCTTTTTCTTTTAGATAAACATTCTGAAAATATATTATTTGTTACATATATTCCAGATTTATCTATGACATTTAATGAATTATTATTTAATATTTCTATAATTTCATCTATAGAACTAAAAGTTATCTTTTTTTCATAAGCCTTTCCTCCAGGCTTACACATAAGCATTGCTGTTACTATTATAAATATACCTAAAACTATAACTTTAAAAGATTTTCTCATTTTATTTTCCTCATCTTTTTATTAATAATGTTTTGTTTTTCTGCCTTAATAAGTTCAAAATCAAGACAAAACGACATAAAATACAGGTGTATATAACACTACACCTATATTTTATAGTTTTAACTTTTAATTGGTCAATTAATATAATCTTATTTTTCCTTAATTATTTCTTAATATTTAAGCTATACTTTCTTTAGCTTTCTCCATCTTACTTTTTAAAATAATAGACATATTGTCTTTTGTCTTTAACAAATAAGGCTCTATTTCATTCCAAAGACTTTTTATTTCTTTATCTTCTGTATTCTTAAGTATTAAATCCATATAATTTTCTAGTACTGCTTGTCCTAAAATAGTTTTATACCATGTTATATCTGTTTTTTCTAAATAAGGCATCATTTCTTTTAATACCTCTTTTGCTTTTTCATAATAGTTAAAATTAATAAGGTCTTTAGCATACTTATTAAGTCTCTCGCTTATTTCACTATTATCATTAGATTTTTTCACAATATCAATTATCTTTTCTTCTGTTTCAAGTTGCTTTTTATAATTTTTTGTGTCTCTTTCATAATAATAAAGCTTTCCTAAATTATCTATATTCCATTCCTTTTGCTCTTTAGTCCATTCATCAATAAGTTTAGAGGCTGTTTCATATTCTTTTAAATGTAATGTCATTTCTATACACTCTTCAATAAGAAGATTTTTAATATTTTTAGTATTAACTCTCTTTACTAAATTAATTTTAAAATTTGGGTCTATGTTTTCCATCTTTTCAAAGAATTTATAATCATCTTTTTCTTTATAACTTTCTCTTATAGAAGCAAGTATATCTAAAACCTCACTTTTGCTAAAAGCACTTTCTTCATTATTTTTTAGTTCCCTCAAATATAACTTATCAACAAGTGGCTCAATATCTTCATCTTTAAAATCTGATGAATATAATATGGCTGTTACTAATCTTAAACGAGATATATACTTTTTATCTTCAAATTCATCATGGTTTTCATTATAATATTCACTTAAATCATTTGTTTTTAAAAGTAACTCTAGTTTATAATGATAATTTTTCATTAGTGATTCCATAATCTCTATATATTTTTTCATCACTTTTCCTCCACTTTTAGAAAATTTTTATGTTTTTATTATAACATATTTTTCCAAAAGTGTTTTGTTACTTCTTACTTTTTTGTATTATTTTCCATAAAGCAAAGTTTATTTAATTTTTTTAATACTTTTTTATATTCATTATCAATATATTCATTGTTATATAATTCTTCATATGAAATCATATCTGGATTTACTTTTAATATACTTTCATAATTATCTTTATATATTTTGTATAAAATTGATTTAAATCCTTTGAGTACTTTATCATAAGCTCTATTGTCTCCTAACTTCCAACCTTGTATATCTTTATTTACTTTTTCTATAATTCCATAAAGCTGATATATAAGACTAAGCTCTTGAAGGCTATACTCATCACTTAGAGATATTATTGCTGATGAATATTCCTTGTTTAATGGCATTAGATAAAGATATTTTTTGTCCTCATCTTTATTTTGAAGGCTTCTTATGCTTTGAAAAATTGCTGTTGCTATATCAAGCCTTATTACGTTTGCATTATTAACTAGCTGCTTTTTTTTGCAAGATTCTTCATACCTTCGATTTTCTTGCATTAACTTATAATCTTCTTGTATTCTTTTTTGGTGCATTTTTCTATTTATTATCCAACTACATAGTGCTCCTAATAATGAGCCTGCTATTATTGAAAAAGCTGATATTATTGTTGTTATTATTGTTATTGGCATTATAAAAATCCTCCCTATGATACTTAATTTTAGTATTGCTTCATAGGAAGGATTTTATTCAATTTATTCTACTGATTTTAATGATTCTACCATAGGAATTTTCTTTAATCTAAAGTACATTACTAAATTTACTGCAATTCCAAAACCCAAAGTAAGTAAAATAGAATATATATAGCTCATAAAGTTTATATTTCTTCCAAACATAACATTTTCTAATTCAACAGTAGTCATAATAAATTTATGAAGAAATACGCCTAAGCCAAGCCCTACTATAGAACCTATTAATGTAAGAATTATATTTTCTCTATATACATATGCTGCAACCTCATTATCATAAAATCCTAAGACCTTTATTGTTGCTATTTCTCTTATTCTTTCACTTATATTTATATTAGTTAAGTTATATAATACAACAAAAGCTAAGGCTGCTGCTGATACTATTAATACTACAACTACAAAATTTAAACTCGATATTGTATTATTAAAATTTGTAATCTTTGAAGAATAAAAGTTTACTGATTTTACTTTATCCATGCTAATTATTTCTTTTCCTAATTCATTTTCAATAGAAGTATCTTTATTTTTTGTTAAAACAAATATTGTATTATAATCTGGAGTAACATTAAAGGTATCTTTATAATATTTAGGAGACATTATTACATAATGCCCTGCATACATTTCCATAATACCTCCTACAGTAACCTCATCATAATATCCATCTCCAATAGTTATATTTATTTTATCTCCCTTCTTAACTCCTAAGTTTTTACTTAACTTTTCTGAGATAATAACCTTATCTTTATCTAAATCAAGCATATTTTTACTTTTTCTTTCTCTAAGACATACATAATCTTTATATTTTTCTATATCTGATGGTACAACTAGAGAAACACTTGTTTCAGATTCATCATCTTTTACAGTTGTATTCTTAAATTCAACATCTAAGGCATCAGATATTACTTCTTTGTTTTTTACGTCCTCTAAAACTTTTTTTCTTTCTTCAATTGTTAAATTATCCTTTAAAGAAATATCACCTTGAAACTTTATAATTTCTTCATATTGTATATTTGCTATTGTTTGAATTGAGTCCTTTATTCCATAGCCTACTAGTAAAAGTGCTGTACATCCACTTATTCCTATAACAGTCATTAAAAATCTCTTTTTATATCTAAATAAATTTCTTGCTGTTACCTTTTGAGTAAAAGATAATTTTTTCCATATAAATGTTATTTTTTCTAATAATATTCTCTTTCCATTTTTAGGTGGAAGAGGTCTCATTAAAACAGATGGAGTTGCAACTAATTCCTTATAACATGAAAATAATGCTGATAAAGTTGTTATTAAGGTTGCTATTATTGTTGCCAAGAAAGCAAGCTTCCAATCAAATATAATATCTACTTTTGGCATTACATACATAATTGCCCAAGCATTATAAATAACTGTTGGAAATAATACTGCCCCTATCAATATTCCCACAATGCTTCCTGAAATACTAGCAATAAAAGCATAAATTATAAATTTTGAAGCAATAGCTCCTTTTTCATACCCTAAAGCCTTTAAAGTTCCTATTTCTCCTCTTTCCTCATCAACCATTCTTGTCATAGTAGTTAAGCATACTAAAGCTGCTACTATAAAGAAAAATACTGGAAATACCTTTGCTATTGAATCCATTCTATCTGCAGCACTTCCATAATCCATATAACTATAATGAAGCTTTCTATCTAAGACATACCAAGTAGGAGGTTCTATAGAATCTATTTTTTCTTCTCCTCTTTGGATTTTTTCTAAAGCCTTATTTAATTCTTCTTCTCCATACTTTTTTGATTTTTCAAGCTCTTGTTCTGCTTTTTTGATTTCTTCTTTTCCAGAATTAAGCTTTTCCTCTGCCTTTTCAAATTCATCATTTGCAGTAACCTTTCCATTTTCAAATTGAATCTTTTTATCTTGAAGTTGAAGTTTTGAATTTTCTAGGGTTTCTTTTGCTGTTTGAAGCTGAATTTCTGCTTGTTTAAGCTGTTTTTCTCCAGAATTAAAAGCATTTTCTACGTTAATAAATTGATTTTCAACAACTTGAAATGCTTTTTCTGCTAAAAGAAGTTTGTTTTTTTCCTCTGCTATTTTATTATCTAAATAAGATAAAGCTCCCTCTGCTGTTTTTAAAGTAGCCTCTCTTAATTTTATTTTTGAATTTATAATTTGCTTTTCTATATTTGTTAAATTTTCATTTTCAAGAGTATCATAAAGGCTTTGTATTTCTTGTTTTAAGTTTTCTACACTTTCTTTAGGTGCTTTAAGTTGTTCTTCAAAAGAACTTATATTTTTATCTGCTTCTTCTTTTTTAATATCAAAACTTTCTTTAGCCTTATCATATTCTAATTTAATAGCTTCATATTGAGTTTTTCTTGTTTCATACTGAGTTTTTGCTTTGTCATATTCTGATAAAGCAGTCTTATATTGATTTTCTCCTTGAAGTATTTTATTTTCTCCTTCAGATAATGCTTTTTCTGTTTCTTTTAAAAAGTCATTAAATTCTTCTTTTTTGTTTTTTAATTCCTCTTCTCCTGTTGTTATTTTATCCTTTCCAGCACTTATCTGCTCCTCTGCTTCTTTTATTTTATTTTCATAAATCTCTTTATTTTTTTCATATTCACCTTTTCCTTCATTAAGCTTTTCTAAAGCCTGAGCTTTTAAATCATCAACTCTAACTTCTCCACGCTCTTTTCCAATGCTTTCTATATTTTTCTTAACTTTATCTGTAACTTCAAAATATTCATCATTATAAGAATTAAATTCTTTAGCACCATTTACAGTTACAAAAACTTCTGTATATACTTCCATATTAAAATCATCTTCAGGAACCATAATAAAGCCATTTACTTTTCCACTACCTATATCACTTGTTCCTTTTTCATAGGAAAGATAATAAGGAGTTTCTACCATACCAACTATAGTATATTCCTCATTTTTTAAATAATTAGATATATCTTCATTCTTTCCAGTAGAAAGTTTTATTTTATTTCCTATTTTTAGTGAAGTAGAAAAGATTTTTCCCTTTTCTACAACACACTCTCCTGATTTTTTTGGAAGTCTTCCTTCTATGAGATTAACTCTATTTATATAATCCTCATTATTATCTGCTCCTCCTGGAAGTCCATGAACTTTAAGAACATATTCATCTGATTTTATTGATGTTAATACATCCATACTGTGAGTTGGGAAAACACCCTTAACTCCATTTACCTTTCTAATTTCAGCTACATCTCCTTCAGTTAAACCTAAAGTTGATAAAATTCTAAAGTCCATTAAGTTATAATCATCATAATATTTATCTGCAGTATGCTTCATAACAAAAGACGAAGATTTAACTCCAACAAAAAAAGCTACTCCAATTGCTACTATGGCAAAAATAGATAAAAATCTTCCAAAAGATTTTTTTATTTCTCTAAAAGTATCCTTAAATAAAGTCTTCTTCATACTACCACTCAATCCTTTCAACAGGAGTTGGATTTTCATTAATTGTAATTGAACTTACTTTTCCATTCTTAACTTTTATAACCTTATCACCCATTGGAGTTAATGCTAGATTATGCGTTATAACAACAACTGTCATCTTATATTTTCTGCAAGTATCCTGAAGAAGCTTTAATACTGCTTTTCCTGTATTATAATCTAAAGCTCCAGTTGGCTCATCACATAAAAGAAGCTTAGGATTTTTAGCTAAAGCCCTTGCTATTGCAACTCTTTGCTGCTCTCCTCCTGAAAGTTGTGCTGGAAAGTTATCTTTTCTGTCTTTTAAGCCAACAGCTTCTATTGTTTCCATTATATCAAGAGGATTTTTACATATCTCTGTTGCAAGCTCAACGTTTTCAACCACAGTTAAATTTTGTACTAAATTATAAAACTGAAAGACAAATCCTATATCATATCTTCTATATGTAGTAAGCTCTTTTTGTGAATATTTACTTATTTCTGAGTTATCCACAAATATCTCTCCACTTGTAGGCGTATCCATTCCTCCTAATATATTTAATATTGTACTTTTTCCTGCTCCACTAGCTCCTGCAACTACAACAAATTCTCCTTTTTTTATAGAAAAGTTTACTCCACTTAAAGCTTCTATCTCAACCTCACCCATTTTATAAACCTTTTTAACATCTCTAAACTCTATAAACTCACTCATATATCTCTCCTCACCTTCTTTATTTCAATAATTATACTAAACTTTTAAAATTTACTCAATATTTTTACTATAGAAAAAAGCAGAATAAATATATTACTTTTTCCTTGATAGCTTTAGGTTAGGAAAAAATAATATATTCAATCTGCTTTAACTAAAAGAATTTTCCTTTTTATAAGAAAACCTTCTTATTATTTATTTTAAATTTTTCTTTATACCCTTATTTAATATATTTTCATAATCTATAAAGCTATATATATCTGAATCTATAGCTTCTGTCTTCAATAGCCTTATTGTTATCTTCACAATAAATAACAATCTTTCCAACTATACTGTGTGCATCTCTAAATGGAACATTTTTATTAACAAGATAATCTGCCACTTCAGTTGCATTTAAAAATCCTCCATGAACTGCTTTTTTCATGTTTTCTTCTTTAAGCTTTAAGGTTGAAATCATTCTTTCCATTATTTGAAGACACATTTCTATTGTTTTTACACTATCAAAGAATCCTTCCTTATCTTCTTGCATGTCCTTATTATATGCTAAAGGAATTCCCTTCATAACTGTTAAAAGTCCCATTAAATTTCCATAAACTCTTCCTGTCTTTCCACGTATAAGTTCTGCTCCATCTGGATTTTTCTTTTGAGGCATTATTGAACTTCCTGTAGTATATAAATCATCAATTTCTACAAAATCAAATTCTTTACTATTCCAAAGGATAAGTTCTTCGCTTAATCTGCTTAAATGCATCATTATAATTGAAAAATCACTCATAAGTTCAAGTAAATAATCTCTATCACTTACTCCATCCATAAAGTTTGTAACTACTCTTTTAAATCCAAGCTTTTCTTGAGTAATTGTTCTATCAATATTATGAGTTGTTCCTGCTAATGCTCCACATCCAAGTGGTGATTCATCTAATATTTCTAAAGCATTTTTTAATCTTTTTTCATCTCTATCAAACATACTATAATATGCCATTAAATGATGCTTAAATGTTACAACTTGTGCTCTTTGAAGATGTGTGTATCCAGGCATTATAACAGGATTTTCATCTGCTTTTTCTTTTATTGTCTTCTTAAGATTACTAACCAATTCCACAATTGACTGAGCCTTTTCTTTAGCAAACAATCTCATATCTAATGCTACTTGGTCATTACGGCTTCTTGCTGTATGAAGCTTTTTACCAACATCTCCAATTCTCTCAATTAAATTTATTTCTACAAAGCTATGTATATCTTCATAATCTCCTTCTAATAAAAGATTTCCACTTTCTATGTCATCTAATATTTTAATAAGACCATCTGTAATTTGCTTTCCTTCTTCTTCTGTAAGAAGTCCACATTTTACTTGCATATATACATGTGCAATACTTCCTTCTATATCTTCCTTATAAAGAACATTGTCATATCCAAAGGATTTATTAAATTCTTCCATTAATTCATTTTCGGCTTTTCTAAAACGTCCGCCCCATAATTTCATTCTATTCACCTCAAAATTTTTATATATTCTTAATGATTATACCATATTTTATAAGAAATTATAAGCTAAGAGCCAATACTGTTTCTTCTTTTTAATGCTGAATCAAATCTTACTATAAAGTCTCCTTCACCAGAAGCTTTATTATAGTTTTCTAATTCATCAAAATATTCAAGAACCTCTTTAAACTTATGATTTTCAATAAAATATCGCTTACAATCTTCTCTTTCTAATAATGATGAGGAATTTTGGAAATAATAATATATAAAATATCCATTCTTTACAGTCTTTAAATAAGGCTTAAGCTCTTCAAATGAAAATTTATATTTATAATATTCTCCAAGCTCTATAATATCTGTAACATCACCTTGAGCTTTTTTTAATGCTGTTCTAAAAAGATATTCACATCTTTTTAACTTATCTTTGATTATGTTTAATAAAAATTCTCTATCCTCAAGATATTCTAACTTTTTATGAGATATAGCCGTTTCCATTAAATAAATTGCATATATTGAATAAATATCTGAGCCTCCTATTATTGCATATGGAAGATATAACTTTATTAAATTCATTATACAAGGTAGAGCTTCTACATCCTTGTCTCTTATGTAATTTGCCACTATATAAGATATACTTTTTATATCTTTAAAGCTTAAATCATCTTTATTTAAATATTTCCATATAAAATCACTTTCCATTATATGTTTTATTATTAGGTCTGTATATTCATTATTTTTATAGCCTTCATTTATTAAATATTTTACCTCTTCTTCCTTAGAAAAATCCATGTTCATTATTGCAAAAACTTTTATAGTACCCTCTGCTTTTTTACATAAATCAAAAAGAAATTCTTCATAATCTTCTATATTTTTTATACAATCTGTTAAATAAAAAATATAATCTCCACTTTTAGAAAAAACCTTTACTATATAGTCTATTTCATAATCCTCTAAATAATCTCCAGATAATACAAGTCCTAATGAAACTTCACTTTTAGATTTCCCTCTATATATAAAATCTTTTATTAAATTTTTTAAATTTTCCTCGTCTATAGTTTTATCATCAACCAAAGTGCTAACTTTGTCTAATAAAAGGTTTTGATAATTAATTAAGTATGATAACCATTCGTCAAATTCTGAAAAATCTTTTTCTTCATAATTTATAAGTTTTAAATTTATGTACTCTATTGCTTTATCAACAAAGGCTTCTGCAAGATTTTCTGAAATAGGTGTATTTATATATAATGCTTCTAATTCCTTTTTTCCTAAAGTACATTCATATTCTTTAGAATTTAATAAATTTTCATATATAATCAATTATCTCACCTCTTTTCTTAAAATCATTTCACAATTTTTTTATTATCCTATATATATAATAACATGTTTCGACTTAAATGTATATATATTCTTGTCATATTTACTCGAATTCTTATAATATGCAAATTTTGCTATATTTTATCATACAAAAAAAGATGGCTTATTTAGCCATCTTCTTTTTAAATCTTATTTTTATTAAGATATTTTTTTCTTTCTAGAAAATACTATAACTCCTGCAGCTGAAATTCCAATTAAAGCTAAAACTAAAATTATATTATTAGAATCTCCAGTTTTAGATGGTGCATTTGATGAACCTGAATTATTAGTATTTGAAGAATTATTGTTATTATTATTTGATGTATTGTTATTATCTTCTGATGTATTGTTATTATCTTCTGATGTATTGTTATTATCTTCTGATGGGTTATTATTTTCATCATCTGATGGATTATTGTTATCAGCTATTGATGCTTCATAACTTTCCTTATCAACTAAAACATAAGAAGTATGAGCTGGTACTACTATAGAACCTTCTGAACCCTTTATGCTTCCTAAAGATTCAACTCCTGCCTTTTCTCCATTAACAACAATTTCCCAATCTAAATCTCCATTGTAAAGTGGAATTTCAACATCTGTATCATTTGCATTAAATATTACCATTATATTCTTCCAAATATCATTTGAAGCTTCTCCACTTAATGTATATCCTACAACGTTAGCTGGAAGTTCAAGTTGTTTGTCTAAGAAATTAATGCTCTTTTGGATATCTTCAGTAGTGTTCATTCTAAATGCCTTGTGAGCTTTTCTCATAGAAATTAAGCCTTTATAGTAATCATATAAATCGCTGTACTCTACTTTTCTTTCCCAATCAATTTGATTAACTGAATCTGGTGCATTATAACTGTTTTCATTAAATGTTCCATCTGCATTAAGCTTTGTTCTTGCCATTTCTTCACCAGCTTGCATAAATGGTATACCTTGAGAAGTATAAATTATTGTAGCTGACATTTTGTTCATTTGAACTAATTCATCTCTTGAAGCTTCCGGATTAGTTGTTTGTAACTTATCCCATAAAGTAAAGTTATCATGAGCTGAAGCATAGTTTATTGTTTGATATGGTTGATTTGCCCAAGCTTTAGTTTTATTTGCAACCTTATTTGAATCAACTTGGTCATTTGGTGTTGAAGCTACAATACCAAATTTAATTGTTTCTTCAAATCCTTGTCCACCATTAATAAATGCTGGTGCTGTTGCTGTAAATACATGTCCTTTTATACCATCTCTCATGTCATCACTAAATGCAGCTATTTGTAAATCACCATATTGAGTTGTATTTGCCTTAAGAGCAGCTTTATCTTGTGCTAATGGAGATTCTCCACCAGTCCATCCTTCACCATACATAAGAATTGAATCATCAATTTTGTTTAATTCAGTTCTTATTTCTTTCATTGTGTCTATATCATGTAATCCCATAAGGTCAAATCTAAATCCATCTATATGGTATTCCTTTGCCCAGTAAGTTACTGAATCTACCATAAACTTTCTAACCATTGAACGTTCTGATGCTGTTTCATTTCCACAACCTGAACCATTTGAGAAGTTTCCATTTGGAGCTTGTCTGTAATAATAGTTTGGAACTGCTAAGTTAAGATTTGAATCTAAAGTAGCTCCAGTATGGTTATAAACAACGTCCATAACTACTCTTATTCCAGCTTTATGAAGTTCTTGAACCATTTTCTTAAATTCTTCAATTCTTATTGTTCCAGTATATGGGTCAGATGAATAAGAACCTTCTGGTACATTATAGTTTTTAGGGTCATATCCCCAGTTAAATTGAGGTTTATCTAATTCAGTTTCTTTAATTGATTGATGGTCAAATGTTGGAAGTATATGAACAACATTTACTCCTAATTCTTTTAAGTGGTCTACTCCAGTTTTTACATCAGTTCCTGGAATTGTTGTTCCTGCTTGCCATACACCATTATATTTACCTTTATATTCAAGTGATACTCCTGAGTTATCTGAAATAGAGAAATCTCTTATATGCATTTCATAAATAACTGCATCTGTTGGGTCTTCAAGTACTGGTTTTGTATCTTCATCCCATCCTTCTGGATTTGTTGCAGCTAAATCTACAACCATACCTTGATTACCATCAACTCCAACTGCTTTTGCATATGGGTCTACTACTTCATTAGTAGTTCCATCAATTGTTACTAAATAATTATAGAATTGACCTTTTTGGTCTCCAGCTAAGTCAAGTGACCAAGAACCATTTTCACCTTTAGTCATTGGAAGTACTTTTTCAGCTTCTCCATTATTTTTACCATCAGTTCCATATAAAGCTACCTTTACATCAGAAGCTGTTGGTGCCCAAAGTGTAAATGTTGTGCCAATCTTGCTGTAAACTGCACCTAATTCTCCATTGTAAGTATAAGCTTCAGCAAATTCTTCGCTATCATATACCTTACCTGGCATTAATTGTTTTCCTTCTAAACCTTCAATTGTTAATGTATAATTCTTGTTTAAATCTAAATCTTGTGATAAATAAACTACACCAGATAAACCAGATTCATCTAATTCAATACTTTCATATGAAACTTCTTTTCCATCTGCTGAAGTTATCTTTAAAACTAAATCTCCTCCTACTTTAGAGTTAACAGCAAATTGAATTTCTCTTAGTGAATTTATATTTGCTTCAGTAACTCTAGGATTTTTAGCAATCTCAATAGCTTCAAGTGCAGCTTCTTTAGTATAGTAAACTTTTTCTTGTCCACTTACTATATAAGCATCAACTACTCCATCAGCATTCATATAAGCTTTATTTATAAATCTATCAGCTTCCCAGTCCTTTTGAGACCAGTCATTTTTTCTTACTATAAATCCCACATTAGTTTCTGCATCCACATTAGAAAATTCTGCAGTGGTAACCTTACCAAAATCGTCATCAGTAAATTCGTAATTCTTTCCTTCTGGTGCCCATGCCCATAAATCCCAATTAGTATAATCTTCATCAAATCTATAATAATGTAGATTTAAAGTAACTTTATCAAATGCTTGTTTAAATTCTCTAGTTGATAAATTTCTGCTTCCATCTTCTGATAAAGTAGCTAAATATTCAACATCTCCTTGTGATAAATCAGGCTTTACATCTTCATTAACAAACTTATCAGACCAATCTTTTTTTCTTATTATAAAACCTAAATTTGAATCTGATGTTGTTTCAAGGATTAAATAAACTCCTTCACTATCTACTCCTGAAAACTCTTTTGCTGTACCAGGATTTCCTTTATCATCCCATGTCCAAACATCCCAATCTGAATAATCATTATCAGCTCTTGAATATTTAATCTTTACAATCACTGACTGTGGTGTTGCTTCATCTGCTTTTGTTGTAAATGGAACTTTTATTAAAGCTGCTACAAAAACAAAAGCCAGAAGAAAAGCAAACATTTTTTTAAAATTCTTCATATTTTCCCATCTCCTTATGAAATTCTTTTCATAATTTATTTTATCTTATTTTCCTCTAAAGTCAATAAAATTAAAGTGATTGATTTCACTTAATTTTTTCTCGACATATTTTTTATATTTCTTCATCAAAAATTTCTTGTTTCTTGTTGTTTTATTTAGTTATATAAACTTTATCACAAAAAAAATAGAACCATGCCAAAAAGAAATTTTAAAATAAATATTGCATAATAATATCTTAATACAATACTCAACATTAATATCTCTTTGTAACAGTTCTATTATTTTTTTGCTTGTGCTTAATAAATTTAACATTGCTTATAAAATATTAGGACTCTTATTTTATGAAGCAGTGACTTGGAGCCTGTCGACGGAACAGCTGAATAACATAAGAGTCCTAATATTTTTGAACCAAGTTAAATTATTTCTTTAATTCCTCTACTTCTTTTCTTAAATCATTTATAAGAATTTGAAGTGCATCTAACTTATCATTCAATATTTTTATTCTTGCTTCTTTAGTTTCTTCTTCTGATATTGTTTTTTCTTCTTGTAAGCTTGAAATTACTTGTTCTTCTTTAGTTTCTTCTTGTAATGTTTTTTCTTCACATTTTTCTTCTTTATTTTCTAAAGTTTCTTCTTTCTTCTCTTCAAATTCTTCTTTTAAAGAACTTGCTACAACTAAAATTTTTCCACTAAAAGCTGGCACTTTAATATTTACATTATAATTATTTACACCTATACTTTCTCCAGTTAATAAATCCTTAAATTCTTCATTTTTATTTACATTAAAGTTTAAGTATTCATCATTATCACTTAAATTAACTGCTATATATGCTCTGTCATCTCCTGAAACTCTGCAAAAAACAAATTGTTGATTTCTAACTAATACCTGCTCATAGCTTCCATACTTTAAAGCACAAGAATTTTTTCTTGCATAAGCTAATCTTTCTAAATGTTTAATTAACTTACAACTATCATCCATATTATTTAATTCTAAACATGGACGTATAGGAGCATCTGAACCATTTGATTTCATTCCTTTAATTGCCCATTCACTTCCATAATATATAGATGGAACTCCAGGCATTGTATATAAAATAGTATATACATTGTATATATAGTTTTCGTTACTTAAAACACTTCCTATACGATTAACATCATGATTATCTATAAAGTTATAGGTATATATCTTTTCATATATTCCCCCTCTTCCAAATTGACGATTTAGTGAATGTGCTATTTCAAAATAGTTTTTATCATTATGTGAAGAGTATATTCCTTTATAGCATTCATAGTTTGTTACAGAATCTAACATTCCTGGTTTTGCAAGTCTTGCATAGTCCCCATGAACCATTTCTCCCATAAGCCAAAAATCTTCTCTCTTTGCTTTACAATAAGAATTAAGCTTTCTAAAGAAGTCCTCATCCATACAATAAGCAACATCAAGACGTAAACCATCTATTTTATATTCCTCCATCCAGTTTCCGACTGAATTTAACAAATAATCTACAACTTCTTGATTTTTTAGGTTAAGCTTAACTAAATTATAATGTCCTTCCCATCCTTCATACCAGAAAGGATCTCCCATGGGACTTGGACCTCCAAAATTTAAATTTTCAAACCATCCACAATACTTAGAGCCTTGTTTATTTTGTTGTACATCTTTAAATGCCCAAAAGTCTCTTCCTACATGGTTAAATACTCCATCAACTACAACACTTATACCATTTTTATGTAATTCTTTACAAACTTCTTTAAAATCTTCATTTGTTCCTAATCTTCTATCAAGCTTATTATAATCTGCTGTATCATATCCATGCTCTGTTGATTCAAATAGTGGCCCAAAATAAATTGCATTAACTCCTATTTTCTTTAAATGTGGTATCCATTCAATAACCTTTTTTATTCTAGGAACAGTTTCACCCCAATCATTTTTGCTTGGTGCTCCACAAAAACCTAAAGGATAAATATGATAAAACACTGATTCATTAACCCAATTACTCATTCATCTTTGCCGATTGAAAATTAAATTTTCATCAGCTCCCCCCTTTCTAATATTTTCTATCTATATTATACCCCTAAATTCTATTTATTTGTATAGATTTTTTAAAATTTTTAGATTTTTTTCTACAATTAATTTATCACAATATAAACTTTTTTAATTTAATTAAATAAGACTAAATTCTTTATTTAATTATTTAAAAATAACTTTACTTCTATCTAATGTATTTGTTAAAAATGATAATATAACTCCATAATTAGTTATAGGAATTTCTTTTTCTTTACATAATTTAATTCTATTAACTACTGTTTTTCTATTTACCATACATGCTCCACAATGTATTACAAGCTTGTAATCTTCTATGTTTTCTGGGAATTCATGACCTACTTTAAATGTTATATCTAGCTCTCCTTTAACATACTTTGAAAGAAGCTTTGGTATTTTTACTCTTCCTATATCTTCATGTGATGTGTTATGAGTACAGCTTTCTGATATAAGTATTTTATCTTTAGGCTTTAAATTTCTAACAGCTTCAACTCCCTTTAAAAATTCATTAATATCTCCTTTTTGTCTTGCAAAAAGCATTGAAAAGCTTGTTAATTTTATATTTTTAGGAACTATTTCATCAACCTTTTTAAAAGCCTGAGAATCTGTTATAACTAAATCTACATCTTTTATTTCTTCAAGTGCTTCTTTTAGTTCAGTATCCCTTACCACGTAGCTTTTAATACCATGGTCTAAGCAATCTCTTATGCATTGAACCTGTGGAAGTATAAGCCTTCCTTTTGGTGCTTCTGAATCTACTGGAACTACCATAACAACTCTTGAACCATAAGGAAGAAGGTCTCCAACTAAAGAAATGTCTTCTTCTTGTTCTTTTAGCATATCTATAAGTTTTTCTTTTAATTTATCTATACCACTATTATTATATGCAGAAATAAATATTCCATCTTTAAATTCATTTTTTAACTCTTCAAATTTTTCTTTATGTAAATTATCACATTTATTAATTACAACTATGTATGGAATATTAAATTTTTTAAATTGAAGAATCATATCATTTAATGAATTTTTATCAATATCCTCTCCATCCATAAGATAAATAGCTAAATCTGTTCTTTTTAATAATTCTAAAGTCTTAGAAACTCTTAAATCTCCTAAAGAAGTTTTATCATTAATTCCTGCACTATCTATAAATAACACAGGTCCTATTGGAATTAGCTCCATAGCTTTAAATACTGGGTCTGTTGTTGTCCCAGCCTCTTTTGAAACCAAAGCAACATCTTGACCAACTAACCTATTTATTAAAGATGATTTTCCTGCATTTGTTTTTCCATAAATAACTATATGTTTTCTATTTGAATTTGGTGTACTATTCATTTTCCCCTCTCCTTTTCCATTCTATATTATCTCCTCTTGAAACCTCTACCTTAAAGCCTGCCCTATTAATTCTTCCTTCAATACATCTTCTACATTCTGCTGCTTCATCACCAGTACATATCTTTCCATCATATAGTGAATATTTTTCCCTTACACTTGTTGGAGAAAGATTTGGCATTACAACATTTGCCCCTGCTTTAATTCCAAGTTCTCTTCCTAGTGGATTTATTGTTCCAAGAGAAGTAGTTGCTGGTATTAAGGCATTTGGTAAAAGAAGCCTTAAAATTGCTATTAAAGTTATTGTATCTTCTAATGTACCATTTTTCTCATTTTTAAGAGGAGTATCCTTATGAGATATAAAAGGTCCAATTCCAACCATATGAGGATTTAATTCTTTTACATATAAAAGGTCATTTACTAAATCACTAACCTTTTGACCTGGAAGCCCTATCATAAATCCAGAGCCTATCTGATATCCTATCTTTTTTAAGTCTTCAAGGCATCTTCTTCTATTTTCAAAGCTTGCTCCTGGATGAAGTTTTTCATAAAGCTCTTTTGTAGCAGTTTCATGCCTTATAAGATATCTATCAGCTCCTGCTTTAAACATTCTTTCATAAGATTCATAGCTACGTTCTCCTAAAGATATGGTTATTGCATTTTCAGGAAAACGCTTCTTTATTTTTGATATTATTTCTACCATAATATCATCTGTAAAATAAGGGTCTTCTCCCCCTTGAAGTACATAGGTTTTATAACCTAATCTATCGCCTAGCTCTGCACACTCTAGTATTTCATCTATTGTAAGCCTATATCTTTCTGCATTTTTATTTGATACTCTTATACCACAATACATACAATTTCTAACACAATAATTAGTAAATTCAATAAGCCCTCTAAGATACACTTTATCTCCATAAACCTTCATTCTTGTTAAATTAGATTTTTCAATAAGATATTTTTTTGAATCATCATTTAAATTTTCTAATAAAAATTCTAGTTCTTCCCTTGTTGCATTATTTGTTTCATATAATTTATCTATTATTTTGTATTCCAAAGTTAGCTCTCCTTTTAAATAACAATTCTATTTTTCAGTAGTAAATTCAATAGTTTCTCCATCACTTATAGCTGTTATTTGTCCTTGCTTATCTGTGCGATATATTTCTATGTTATATTTGCTTAGTGTTTTTAAAGTTTTTTTACGAGGATGACCATATGGATTATCTTCTCCACAACTAATAATTCCATACTTAGGTGATACAGCTTTTATAAACTCTTCTGAAGATGAAGTTGTTGAACCATGATGTCCAATTTTTATTACATCTGATTTTAAATCCTCTTCTGAATATTTTGATAAAACCTCTTCTTCTGCTAATTGTTCAGCATCTGCTGTAAACATAAAAGTAGTTTCTCCAAATGTAAGTTTCATTATAGGAGAATAATTGTTAATATCATCATATTCTTCTTCTCCAGGAGAAAATGCTTTAATTACTCCCCATCCATCAATTTTTATCTTTGTTCCTTCTTTAATTGTTTTTATTTTTAATCCTTCATTTTTAACTGAATTAATCATATTTTCAAAGACCATTGTAGTATTTGTTACCTTAGGCATATAAAATTTTTTTACTTTATAAGTATCAAAAATTCCTACCATTCCACCAATATGGTCTTCATGAGGATGAGTAGCTATTACTATATCTAAATCTTTAACATTAAGCTCTGCCAACTGCTGAAGAAGATGATTTATTTCACTTTTAGGACCTGCATCTATAAGCACATCACAATCACCTGATTTAATATATATAGAATCTCCTTGACCAACATCTAAATAATGAACTTCAAGAGTTCCTGTTACATTTCCAAAAAGGTCTGTTTCACTAATAAGAAAATCATCAATTAAATATGATGCCAATATAATACTTACTATTATAACTATAACTACAAAAAAAATATGAATTAATTTATTTTTTCTTATAAATTTTTTATCTTTTGCATTTTTTTCACTCTCATTTTCTATACCCTTAGAACCCATTTTTTCGCCTCAATAATAAATATTTATTGTTAATTATATATATTATGATAACATTTATCAATATGCAAAACTAAATAAAAAGCAAAATAATATATTTATTCTGCTCTAACTAAAGAAAAAAAAGGTTATTTGCAATAAATTTTACTGCAAACAACCCTTTTATAGCATTTTTTATATTGTTTTTCCTAATTTGGCAGTATATAAAACTCTGCCTTTTTATTTTGAAAGAACTTGTTTTAATTTTTCAAGTCCTATTATTAAAGCTCCACCTATAATAAAGAATATTATATTAAAGCTCTTAAAAGTCATTGCATCTTGTGGTACTTCTAAAGTAGTTGGTCCCATAAATATAGCATATAATGAACCTACCATAAGTCCTAATACAAAAAATATAATCTTTGCTCTACTTTTTTCTAAAGCATAACGTATTATTTTTATTGTTGAACATATTCCTACTATTATTCCAAGAGCAAATACAATTAATATTACAGTATAAGAAAAGTCAAGCTTTAAAAATGATTTTATAGCATTCATTATAGGTGCATAAAGTCCAAATATAAGAAGTAAAGTTGAACCTGAAATTCCTGGAAGAACCATTGCAGATATTGCTACCATTCCAACTACAAACACATATAAAACTTTTCCTATATTTAAGTTACTAAAAGCAAGATTCATTCCACCCTCTCCACCAGAGCTTGGATTAAAATATGTTATTAAAGCTACTATAACTATTCCTATAATTAAAAAAATTATATCTTTATATTGTTTTGATATTGTATTTTTTTCTTCTTTATAAATTAATGGAATAGAAAAAACAATAAATCCTGTAAATAGTGAGCTTATAGCATAAATATGCTTTTCAAAAACTGATGTAATAAATAAAACTGCTAAAATAAATCCAGTAATCCATCCTATACCAAGTTTAATTAAAAATTTAATAGCTTTCTTTTTATCTTTTCCTGGTGTTACAAGAGCATCTAAAGAGCCTATAAAATTATCGTAAAAACCCATTATAAAGGCTATTGTGCCTCCCGAAACTCCTGGGACACTATCTGCTAGTGCCATAAAAAAACCACCTATAACATTAATAATATTCATTTTTTCCTCCTAAAATTAAATAAGTAATCATTCATATTATACCATATTTTATAAAAAATTTATAATATAATTCATATTTTATACACAAATTGAAACTATATATCCTACTATAGCTCCTAATGTTCCCCCACAAATTACATCAGTTGGATAATGTACAAATAAATACATTCTTGAAAATGAAATTAAAAATGCTAAAATCAAAAATACATATGCAAATGGAATTCCAATTGATAATGACACTACTGCTGCTGAAAAGGAAGCTGCTGAATGTCCTGAAGGGAATGAATATCCTATAGGCTTTTTTATTAAAAGCTCTGCTTCTTTACTTTCTTTTAAAAAAGGTCTTGCTCTTCTTACAATTGGTTTTATTATTCCTTCAACTAAGGCTGCTGAACATGCTATTGATAAAAGCATTGATAAGCCATTTTTTAAATTTCCTGTTTCTAACATGATTATAGATATTACTATCCATATAAGTCCTCCATTTCCAAGCCATGTTATAATCGGCATAACCTTATCTAAAAACTTACATTTCATATTTTTATTTATGTATTTTAATATCTCATAATCTGAATTTTTAATAAAATCAAGCATACTATCCTCCCCTTTTTATATAGAATTTTTTATTACTACTTTTATATTTATTATATCGTTAGCATAAAAAAATTCTACCTAGTTAATGAGTATTTAACTTGCTAAAATTACAAAAATAATTATGCTAAACATACAATTAAACCTTTTGTACTTGGAACTTTGATTGGTTAAATTTAAATTATATGGGACTGTCGCACAAAAAATTTTATAACAATATATAGTATACTAGCATTTTGATAAAACACTATATATTCTATTAATTTTTCTTAATGCAACAACCCCACTAAACTTTAACTATTTAAAAGCTGAAACATTTCATTTACTGTTTTTTTAACCTTACTTGGAAGTCTTTCTATGGCTCTTTGTCTTTTTTTATCATCATTTATTTGCACTATTCTCATAACCTCTTGTTGAAGTCCTGGTATAGAATTAAGTTCATTTATTAATGCATTAAACTTTTGAGCAAAAACAGGGTCTTGCATTCTTTTCTTTATTAACATTATTAACTCATAAGGATTCAATTTATTCACCTGCCAAAACATTATAATTTATATTATTCATATAAATTTCTATTGTTTCCTTAAAGGCAGATTATCTTTTATTATTTCTTATTTCTTTTAAACATAATTTTATTACATCTTTATATAAGTTTTCATATTCACTTTCTATTGCATTATTTAAAATTAATTTTTTTAATGTTATTTTTTCATTACCATTTAATATTTTTTCTAAATTGCTTTTAGTTGTTACATAAAATTCCCATTGATTTATATCTAAAGGGTCTAAGCCTTCTTTGCTTCTATGAGATAATAAACAAAATATATAAATAAATCCATATATCTTTTTAGTATCTCCATTTTTATATATATTAAATTCTATTTCCTTTGAAGGGTTTTCTCCTAAAGGAGTAATATATGATGCTGACCTTACCTCTATTGGAATTCCTTCTTTTGAAGTTAAATCATGTCCATCAAAATATTCAAATTTTCTATCTGTAATATTTAATGCTTTTGCAACAATGAATTTACTTATATCATCTCTTACTTTAGAAGATATTAAATTTGAATATTGAAAAGACCAAAAATCTTTTAATGTGTATGGTAAGTACTTATTATTATATTTAAAAACTTCTATACCAGACTTTTTTTCTATATTAATATAGTCAATTCCATCGCTTTTTTTTCCTTCTAAAAGTTCTTGAAGCCTTAACAAAAGTTTTAAAAAGGTTTTATTTTCTATTTCCTCAATCCAAGCTCCATCCCTTTCATTTTCTATCATAATATAATATGTAAAAAGAACTTTTAATACTGAATAGTCACATTTAGGAATTAAATTATAAAGAGTATCTTGAAAATTATTCAATTTATTTATTATAAACTTAAAGTTATAATCTATAAGCTCTGAATTCCTAAAATCTTCTTCAAATTGTATAAATGTTTTATCATATGTTGGATAGTGTAATTCATCTTTTTCTTCTATTGTATATATGTTTATATCATCTCTTCTAAAATAATCTATATATTTTAACATATATTTTGCTGATAATTTCTTCATTTTTTCACCTCTTTGTTTAATATTTTTTTGAGGAATTGATTTTTCAATAAATATCATTACCACTCAAGTTTACTAATAATTTAATTATATATTATTATATATTTTCTGAAAATATATAATTTTAAATTTAGATTAATAAAAAAGCCTTATTTGTTAGAAGTAGTAAGCTCTTTGTTATTAATTTCATACTATAATAGTGCAAAAGTGCTTGAAAAATTTTACAAATAAAAAAAGAAACATTTATGCTAAATTTCTGATATAATTAAATTCTCACAAAAAAAATA
>CACZYK010000028.1 GCA_902785295.1 uncultured Clostridium sp. | reverse complement strand
ACTTGCCATTACAGTTCACTCCTTTTTTAAAATTTATATCTGTAATTTTAGCAAGTTAAAAACTCATTAACTAGGCAGAAATTTTTTTACGCTTACAAAATACTTAATTTGTTCATAAGAATTAAAAAAATCTTTTATCTCATATTCTAAACCTATATCTGTAATATATTTAATCCTATTTCTTATTTGCAATATAAAGTCTTCCTTCATAATACACACTCCTATATATTAGAAATATACCTTCATGTCTAAATTACTCACCACATTTTATTTCTTTTTAAGCCTTGCTTACTATTCACAAGCAATATATACTTTTTCATTTAACTCTTTAAACTAATGAAATATTTTTAGTAAAACAGTAACAAATACATAAATTAAAGTTATGTAGATATAAAAACATGAAATTGATGAATGTATTTTTTACTAATATCATTTATTTCTTTTTCATTATTATATGAAATATTATTAATAATATCTTTAAAAAACAATTTCCATTCTTTATGCATATTCCAAAAGTTTTCATCAACTTTTGATATTTCATATAAAACTTCCCATTCACAATGCTCTCCACACAACATTGGATAATATTTTAATACCCTTGAAAATATAGGAATCGCATACTCTAATAAGACTTTTTCTTCTATACAAACTATCCATTCTGGAAAAGAATAGTCATGCAATCTCTTATTAACAATATTATAATAATAAATTGATCTAACTTTCTCAAACCTTGATTTTACTTCTATCTCTAGTAATTCATATCCTCTTTTTTGAAAATTTTCTTTTTTATCATTACAAATGATAATTCCCATTTCTTCTTTTCTATAATATTTCTTAAATATTTTTTCATTTTTCTTTAGCATTTCTATCCTTTTTTCAAAAACATTCATAAATTTTTATCATACCTTTTTTTAATTTTAAAAGAATTGAAAGTTCTAAAGTATCTAGATAGTTTAATAAATATTAGCCATCTTTTTTTACTAATAGTATGTTTTATAACCAATCAAGATCTATATTATATCATTTATATGTAGCATATAGATTTAGTTTCCAATAGTTAACCAACATATTCCTTCATGAAATAAGACCCAAATTAATTTTTGAGAAAAATTAACTATTATTATATCTGTACTATAAAATGTTTCACCATATTTACAATAAAACTTACTTACAAATTCATCAATATAATTTGCATCTACTAAAAATGGTCCTAATTTCTTATTATAAGAAACATCTGTAACAATATATAGTTCTCCACTAAATTCATGTAGATTTTTAAGATAGTTTAATGCTTCCATGTCTTCTAATTCATTTTCTTCTCCAAAGACAAATTGTTTTTTTACATTAAAATATAACTCATCAACACATTTGAAGTTTATCCCAAATATTTCATACATTTTTTCATTAAAAAATTCCCATGATATTATCTTACTTATAATAATCTCTTCCTTCTTTAACTTTTAATAATTTAACTTTTTTTGCTAAAACCCATCCTTCTAACCCATATGATGATGATATTATATAATAATTATACTCCTCTTTTTCTAGTGTACTTATTAGTTCTTCAATATTATCATAATCAATTGGCCAACAATAATTTTTTCTTTTATTTAGAAGTTGGTTGTTATCTTTGATAAATTTATTAACATCATATTTACATATATCAAATATAATACTATGACTTAATTGGTTTTCAAAAAAATGAACTAAAACATTATAAAATACAATATCTATATATTCATTTAGTTTTGAATAATTATTTTTAGAATGTATAATTATTTTTTTATCTTTTAAACATACTTCATATGATATTATCTCATTATCATGAATATTAAACATGCCTAATACTGTTACCCAAAACTTACAGTAACTATCTCCCTTCTTATTTTTTTAGATATTTTACCCTTTAAGCATAAATTCTCATCTAAAGAATTTGTTAGTCTATTTCTTTCATCTTTTAGCTAATTTAAATTTATAATTTGAGGTTTACCATTTACAAATGACACACAAATTGAAAAATCTTTATCTCCAATATAAAAATTTATATAATCTATTAATTTTTGAATTATATCTTTTTTAGAATACCTTTCCTTATTATAAATTCCATATCTTTGATACATTTTTAAATCATTACCTTCAAATTCAATATTATTCTTAAAAAAGCTGTTAATATATAATTCTAATAAATCTTGTATTGTTTCTACTTTTTTTATTTGAAGTTTAGAAACTTTAATAAGTTTATTAATATCAGATTTTGATAAATTGTTATTTTCCAACAACTTATATAGTATATTTTTTAATTCAACATATTGACTTCTTTTTCCTTCATTTAAAAATTTATTTTCAGGAAACATACAATAAATATTATAAGGTATTCTCATATTTATTATATAAGAATTATTTTCTTCACCATTTAGAACTTTTTGAATATCTCTTACTTCTTCATCTAAGCAACAAAATTCATCTTTTATATCATTATTCTCTATATGAAATGTTGAAATTTTTTTGACAAATGGATATATTTTTATTTTATCTAAAACAATGTAATTTCCTTTTAATATATCATAATATGCTGTCTTACTCCACTCACCTAATTGTTTTTTTGATATATTTCCACAAAAATATAAGTTTATTTTTTCTCTTAGTTCTTTATAATCAAATTCCATAAATTCATATTCCTTCTATAAAACTCTACCTTTATTAAAATCACTTTCTAAATCTATCCATACTATGTTTTTTGCATTTTCAAAATGTTGCAATGAATAATATGTACCATCTTCATAATAATTCATTAGTCTTCCCTTCTTTTTATCATATTAACATTTTATTTTATATTATTATCCATTTAATTCTATTATAATGCTAAACTCATGAATAAATAGTAAACTTTTTAATTTGACAACTAAATAAATCAATGATATATTGAACCACAAAGAGTATATTTTTAATATGTTTATTATTAAATTAGTATAAATGGGGACAATGATGTCTAAACTAATTATGTTTAGATTTCATTGTCTTTATTTTTTAATGAAAGGATGTGTGAAATATGGATATTTTTGATATAATGGGTCCAGTTATGGTTGGTCCTTCAAGCTCTCATACTGCTGGGGCTGTAAAGATTGGTCATGTTGCAAGGCAACTTTTAGCTGAAGATATTAAAAAGGCTGAAATTTTTCTTCATGGTTCCTTTTTATCTACTGGTAAAGGTCATGGAACAGATAAAGCATTAATTGCTGGACTTTTAGGAATGAATCCAGATGATGAAAGAATTCCAAAAAGCTTTGAAATTGCAAAGGAAAAGGGAATGGAATTTTCTTTTCAAGGAATTAATTTAAGAGATGCTCATCCTAATACAGCTTTATTAAAATTATTAGGAGTAGATGGCAGAGAGCTAGAGGTTGAAGCATCATCTATTGGTGGTGGACAGATAAATATATGTAAAATAGACAACCTTTCTACAAACTTTAGTGGTGATTATCCTACTCTTATTGTTCATAATCTTGACCAGCCTGGTCATGTTATGGCTGTAACTTCTATGCTAGGACATAAAATGGTAAATATTGCATCAATGCAACTTTATAGAGCTTCAAGAGGTGGCAATGCAGTTATGGTTATAGAGTGTGACCAAGAAATTCCTGAAGAAGGTATCTCTTGGCTAAAGCATCAAGAGGGTATAATTAAAGTTACATATCTTAGTAAGGACTAATTGCTAAGTAATCAAATATATAGAAATATGTGTTTGAACATAGACAAAAGAGGACAGATTAAATCTTTTGTCTATGTCTTAGCAATAGGTCTCAAGGCTTAGTGACTGCTACTATCGAAAGATATGTTGCAGATATGAACTACGTTGTACAGTAAGGTAAAGACACACCAATGGATGTAATTCTCAGTCCATTGCTCTGTGAGTGCCAATCAAGAAACAATGCTAATGTCCTGCATTGATAACAGAGAAACACATATCCTCTGTATGACATTGCCAAGAGGAAAAATACTCCGAAAGGAAGGTGTCAGAAATGACAAATTATGTTTTTGTAATAGATGCTAATGGTAAACAATTAGCACCAACAAAAGAACAAAAAGCATGGTATCTTATTCGTAAGAAAGGTGCTACATTAGTTAATAAATATCCAATGGTAATACAATTAAATAAAGTGATTAAAGATAATAATATTTGTAAAGATGAAATTCGTTGTGGAATTGATGATGGTGGACTTCATGTAGGAATTGCATTAATTCAAAGATGTCAAACAAAGAACAAGGTTCTTTTTAAAGGAACTATTGAACAACGTAATGATGTTAAACATTTAATGCAAGTTAGAAAAAAATATAGACAATATCATCGTTATCATAAAAGATATAGACCAGCAAGATTTAATAATCGTAGTTCTTCTAAAAGACAGAGCAGAATAGCTCCAAGTATTTTTCAAAAACGTCAAGCTATAATTAGAGTAATAAATCAATTAAATAAATGGATAAATATAAAAAATTATTGGCTTGAAGATGTTTCTATAGATATAAGAGCATTAACAGATGGATACAAACCTTATAGTTGGCAATATCAAAAATCTAATAGATTAGACGAAAATATTCGTAAAGCTATTATTTTAAGAGATGGCTGTAAATGTATGGAATGTGGTAAAGCAAATTGTAGATTAGAAGTACATCATATAAAACCCAGAAGATTAAATGGTTCAAATACAATAGATAATTTAATCATATTATGTAAAAAATGTCATCAAAAGACAGAGGGTAAAGAAGAATTGTTTATGAACAAATATTTTTCTTTATTGGGTAAATCAAAAGATAATAAAAATTTAAATTATGCAAGTCATGTAATGATAGGAAAGAATTGGTTAAGAGAACAATTGTCTAATCTTGGTGAATTATATTTAACAAATGGTGGAGATACTGCAAATAAACGAATTGATTGGAATATAGAAAAAACACATTCTAATGACGCAATATGTATAACTGAATTAAAACCTGACACAACAGATATAAAAGATTGGATTATAAAAGCTATGCGTAGACAAAGTAAAGCTAAAACAGACAATGTATTAGGAATAAAGCATAGAGATTTAGTGGAATATAAATATAAAAATGGAGAAATACATAGAGGGTATGTAACAGCATTGTATCCAGAAATAAAGGCATTAAATTTTCAAAGTCCAACGAAGCATTGTAAAAAAGTAAATGCTCGAAAATGTAAACTACTTTGGAAATATAACAAAATATATTGGTTAGATAATGTGAATTAATCACATTTGTCTATATTTAAACACGATTAGTAAAGGAGGAAAAATAATGAGTTTTGATTCTATTTCTAAAATATTAAAAAAGGTTGATTCTGAAAATAAGCCTTTTTGGCAAATAATACTTGAAGATGACATGAATGAAAGAAGAGTTTCTTCTAAGGAATCAATTGATAAAATGGCTTTACTTTATAATGCTATGAAAAATGCTGATTCTTCATATGATGGAAATTTAAAATCTGCTAGTGGCTTAGTTGGTGGGGAAGGTGAAAAAATACGAATTGCTTTAGAAAAAGGTACTTTAATGTGTGGAAATTTTATTGGTACTGTTATGGAAAGAGCATTAAAGATGGGAGAATCGAATGCTTGTATGAAAAGAATAATAGCAGCTCCAACTGCTGGTTCTTGTGGGGTTATTCCTGCTGTTTTGTTAACATATCAAGAGTTCTTTAATGTTCCTGAGGAGAAAATGTTAGAAGGATTATATGTTGCTTCAGGATTAGGAGAAGTTATTGCATTGAGAGCTTCAATTGCAGGTGCAACTGGAGGATGTCAAGCAGAAATTGGCTCTGCTAGTGCTATGGCAGCAGGTGCAATTGCTTATTTAAATGGTGGAAATGGTGAAGAAATTTCTCATGCTTGTGCCTTAGCTCTTAAAGGCCTACTTGGTCTTGTTTGTGACCCTGTTGCAGGTCTTGTTGAAGTGCCTTGTGTTAAAAGAAATGTCATTGGAGCTGTAAATGCTATTACTAGTGCTGATATGGCTTTAGCAGGTATTAGAAGTAAAATCCCACCTGATGAAGTAATTGATGCAATGAAGGAAGTTGGGGACTTACTTCCTCCTAGCCTTCGTGAAACAAGTAAAGCTGGTCTTGCAGTTACACCAACTGCAATAAAAATAACTGAAGATATTATAAAATAAAAAAGTTTCAATTATTATTTTGCTTTTTCTGTAGGCAAGCTCCAAGTCAACACAAAATAATAATTAAAAAATCTTAGGTTCATTATTATTTAGCTATTTCATCATGTAAACTCCAAATTACTGCTTAATAAAATAATGAACCTAAGGTTGTAACAATTTTTTGTGTAAAAATTTTTATTTAAAGTCTTTTCCTTGATAAATATCATTTTCTTCTAAAGCTTTATCTATCGCATTAAGTACTTCCCACTTTTTTAAACTCCACATAGGTCCTATTAAAAGATTTCTTGGAGCATCTCCTGTTAATCTGTGAACCACCATATCCTGTGGAAGCATAGCTATTCCTTTGCATATTAAATCTATGTAATCTTCTTGTGATAAAAATTTTAATTCTCCATTTTCATATAACTTTACCATAGGAGTATCTTTCATTAAATGAAGAAGATGAAACTTTATTCCTTTAGCTCCTGAATGAGCAATATAGTCTATCGTTTTTAGCATATCAGTTTTATCTTCTCCTGGAAGTCCTAAAATAGAATGCACAACAAAATCTATATTTCTTTGCTTTAATCTTTTTATAGCATCTTCAAAAACTTCAAGTTTATAACCTCTATTTATTTTTAATGCTATATCATCATTTACAGTTTGAAGACCAAGCTCTACCCATACATAAAACTTCTTATTAATTTCTTCTAATAAATCTAAAACTTCTTCTTGTAAGCAATCTGGTCTTGTAGCAATTGCTAACGCAACAACACCTTCTTCTTTAAGTGCTTCATAGTACTTTTCTCTAAGAACTTCAACAGGTGCATAGGTATTTGTATAGGCTTGAAAATAAGCTATGTACTTACCATTTTTCCACTTCTTATTCATCATAATCTTTATATCTTCAAACTGCTTATGTATAGATGTGCATCTATTTCCTGCAAAATCTCCAGAGCCTTTTTCGCTACAAAAAACACATCCACCTCTGCTTATAGTTCCATCTCTATTTGGACATGAAAACCCTCCATCTAGTGATATCTTAAATACCTTTTCACCAAATTTATTCCTTAAAAAATAATTTAGACTATGATATCTTTTACCATTCCAATCCTTCATTAAAAAAATCTCCTTTTATCTAAAAAGCCATACCTTATCATTAAACATCTCTAATGTTTATTTAATAATTATTATTGCAAAATGGCATTAATTTTTCAATGGATATTTTTTAATGCAAAATTTTTATTTTATTTTCTTTTAAGTCTATTAAACATTCATTTTTCTTTGATTTATCTTTAGATTCCACTTCAACTAGTAATCCTTTATCATTTACACATTTTATCTTTGAAGTATATTTTTCTTTAGGAAATTCTTTTTCAAGGTTTAAATCTATAAGTTCACCTGTATTATTTCTATATATTTTTATAAAACTTTCTCCATCTTGCTTTATCTGTAATATAAGCTCTCCATCATCATTTGAAAATAACAACTCTTCAACCTCTGCATTACTTATTAAATCATATTCTATAAGCTTTTTAACTATGGGTGCTTCTAGTGCATCTTCAATATTTTTTTCCATATCATTTATATTAGTTTCTTCATTACCAGAACTATTATTTTGACCTAATGTGTCCTTTTCTTCTTTTACCTCTGCAAGTAACAAAGCTATGTTTTCTCCATCTGTTGAAACTATTCCAACCTTATCTCCACTAAAGCTTAAAGAAACTCTACTAAACTCCTTATTATTAATACTTTTTTTATTAACTATCACATCAGACCCTTTACTGTACATCTCTTTAGGTAAATCTTTTAACTTTAGCAGAATATTATTTTCTCCTGTTTCTTCATTTCGCACCCTTAAAATATTATTATCCACATAAATCTCTTTATTACTTTTTGCTTTTATTTCATCCACTAAATAAGTTTCATCTTTTTTGATAATTTTTATAGATAAGTTATCTAAATCTGCTCTTAAATTTTCATTATCCTTTCTTATTGCAATATAATCTATATAAGCATAATCTGCTCCCTCTATGTTTTTTTCTACTTTGTATGCACCTATTTTATTATCTATAAGTTCATTATATTCTTTGCTTGTTTTTACCTTATCACTACATAAATTTCCTATATCCTCAATAGTTCCATAAGCCATATTCTCCATAAATGTACTTCCAATATCCTTTGCTTTATGGATATCAAAAAAATCTATATTTTCTTTTTCATCTTTACCACAACTTACAAGCATTAAAATAAAGGTTAGAATAAATATATAAATTAATCTTTTCATAATACAATTTCCTTTCATAAATTACTTTATATAGTCTTCCCAATAAAATCTCTTTTATACCTTAAATAGAATAAATACAAGCTACTTTTTATATACTTTTATTAGAAAAACTCTTTGAAAGGATGTTTGATTTGAAAAAAGAAACCCTAAAGATATTTCAGGTTGCTGTGGTTTTTATAGGAACTATTGTGGGTGCTGGTCTTGCTTCTGGAAAAGAAATTACTCAGTTTTTTACTTCATTTGGATATAAGAGCTTTATTGGAATTATATTTTGTGGAGTATTTTATGTTATTATTGGTTCAATACTTTCTAAAATTAGTATATCTAATAATTTAAATTCTTATAGTGAAGCCATGAAGCTTATAAGCCCTAACATACTAGGAAAATTAACTGGAGTAATAACAACTCTATATTTAATTTCAAGTGCTTCCATAATTTTAGCTGGAAGTGGTGCTTTATTAAATCAATTTTTTCATATTCCTAAAATTCTTGGTTCTTTGATAATGCTTTTTTGTGCTGTTATATTTCTTCTTAGAGGTACTAATGGCTTAATTGAGGTAAATTCATTTATTGTGCCTTGTCTTATAACAATAATGACTGCAATATTTATTTTATACTTTTTACTTTGTAAGGACATGCTCTCTTTAGAAAATATAATGAGCTTTCCTCCAAAAAAATCTGGGATTGCAATATCAACAATTTTATATGCAGGCTATAACACTCTCTGTTCCTCTGGAGTATTAGTCCCATTAAGTACAGAAATGAAGGACTCTAAAACCATGATAAAGGGAATTTCTTTAGGTGCTTTAGGATTAACACTACTTTGTTTTGTAATAAACCTACTTCTTACAATTAATCAACCTTATATTTATAAATATGAAATTCCTCTTTTATTTGTTGCTGAAAGATTTGGTTCTTTGGTTCAAGGGTTTTTGCTTGTTATAATATGGCTTGAAATGTTTTCTACTGAAGTCTCTGATGTATATTCAATAAGCAAAACATTAGAGCAGAGTTTTAATATTAAATTTAAAAAAGGAATATTTATTGTTTTAGCTTTTGCCCTTCCAATTTCTCAAATAGGATTTACTAACTTAATTTCTACTTTATATCCTGCTTTTGGAGTTTTAAGTTTAATATTTATATCTCAATGTTTTATATATTTTTTTAAACATAGAAAAGTGTGAAATTATTGATACAAACATCTTATAGGATTATAATTTAATAAGATTTTTAAATATGAGGTGTCTTTAATGAAATATTCTAATCTTTTAGAAAGTTGTAAACTATGTAGAAGAAAATGTGGTGTAAATAGATTAAATGGAGAACTAGGCTTTTGTAAAGCTTCTGATAAAGTAAAAATTGCACGAGCCTCTCTTCATCTTTGGGAAGAACCTCCAATTTCATCTGGTAAAGGCTCTGGTACAGTATTTTTTTCTCATTGTAATCTTCATTGTGTTTTCTGTCAAAACCATGATATAAGCCAAGAATTTAAAGGTGAATATGTATCTATAGAAAGATTAAGTGAAATATTTCTTGAGCTTCAAGAGAAAGGAGCAAATAACATTAATCTTGTTACTCCAACTCATTATATCCCTCAAATAAAAGAAGCCCTAGACATATCTAAGGCTAAAGGGCTAACTTTACCAATTTTATATAATACAAATACCTATGACTCTTTAGAAGCTATAAAAGAGTTAGATGGATATATAGATGTTTATTTGCCAGATTTTAAGTACTTTAATGATAAATATGCAATTAAATATTCTAGTGCTCCTTATTATCTTGAAAATATTATGCCAATTCTTAAAGAAATAGTTTCTCAAACTAAGGAGCTTAAATTTAATGAAAAGGGACTTATAGAAAAAGGGGTTATCATAAGACACCTTATGCTTCCAGGACTACTTTTTGACTCTAAAAAAGTTATAGATACAATTTATAATACTTTTGGTGATAAAGTTTATATAAGCTTAATGAATCAATATATTCCTATGTATAACGCATGTAATTATCCTGAAATAAATAAAAAGTTAAATCCTAAACATTATGATTCCTTAATTGATTATGCAACTAATATTGGGGTTGTTAATGGTTTTATTCAAGATGAAGGAAGTAATTCAACTGATTTTGTTCCAGATTTTAATCTTCAAGGGGTATTAAAAAAGTAATTACCCCTTGATTATTTATATATATCTACTTTGAAACTTAGAAGTTCTGTTTCCTCTTAATTCTGCTATCCTTGTAACACCTACATATACATCTGATATTCTATACCATGTAGAGTAATCAACTATTCCGGTTTGAGGAAGATTAAATACACTTTGAAATACCCTTACTGCTTCTGCTGTTGATTGACCAAAAACTCCATCAACAGCTACCTTAGGTATTAATGGATAGTTTTGAGAAATTCTATTTAGAAAATCTTGAACCATTCTAACTGCTTCTCCTGTTGAACCTATTGTTAAATCATAACCAGGGTATGATGAAGGACTTCCCTTTACTCTATCTGCTGTTACAAGCTCTATATCATTTCCATAATAGTAAGTTAAAATTTCATAAGGAACCTTTCCTTGGTCTCCTAAATATTTACTTCCCCATTGACTTAGCCATTGAGGACAAGTTACATTTTTTCCATCACAATATTGTGTTAATAGAGGCTGTTTCTTTCCAAATCTTCTTATATAAGTTGAAAAAATCTCATCTACTATTTCAGCTATGCTATCATAAATATTTCTTCCATAATTAAAAGCATGGTCATATGCTGTTGAGCTTGTTATATCAAAATTTTTCCCCTTTCCTCTATACCATTCTGTATAAATTCTATTTAAGGTAAAAGATATTATACAAAATATATTTGCTCTTATAGTTGATTCTGGCCAAGTTGAATATATTTCACAGGAAGCAACATTTTTTACATACTCCTTATAAGGCACTCTATAATTAGGAGCAGAAATATCATTAGGACTTCCTTGGTGAACAGTAATATATTCTGGAACAACAGGTTGCGGCAATACTACTCCACTTGATGGAAGTGGTAAAGGCTTATCTGGATTTTCAGGAATTTTTGCTGGATAATTTCCAAATAAGGTGTTAGGTAAAATAATTATAACCTCAGCTCTGCTAGCTCTCATATTACTACTTTCAATTAAATTTACTCTTTGATATGCTGTTTCATTTGGAAATATTTGAGCATCTCTAATAACAACTGTTTCAAATCCACTTCTTTCAACTTTTATATCATATAAACTATATGGCATATTATTTGTTGGCTCTTGAGAATATGCTAATGGAGGTGCTAATAAATCTATTGTTGAGGTAAGTCCTGAAGAATTTGTTGTTAAATTCGTTGTTGTAGTTCCTAAACTTTCTGACTTTGATGGCTCTATACTTATATTACAATTATCTACTGGTATATAGCTTTCTCCATTAAAACATTGAACTTTTAATCTTCCTATATCAGGCATTGCTTTCTCCTAGTTTTCTTAATTACTATATAAATTATGCACAATTTATTATTCTGTGATATTAAATCTTATTGGGCTCTCTTATAAATAAATTTCCTATTTCATATTCATTATTATTAATACCTCTACTATCATAATATTCTCCTCTTATTGCATTAAATATCCTGTTAACATCAATCATTCCGTAGCCCCATTCTCTATTAGGATATGAATCAACACTTCTCATCTTTGCTCCCCTAGCTATATAAGATATAATCTGTTCTGCATTTATATTTTTATTATTGCCATCAATTATTCCCCATTGTAATATAAGAGCACATATTCCAGCTACTATTGAAGTTGCAACAGAAGAGCCAGTAGCAACTCCAACGCTGCCATCAAGTCTTATTATTTTAGCATTTATTCCCCCAGCTGCAATATCTGGTTTTATTTGATTATTTCTTAAAAATCCTCTTCCAGATGCTCCTACTAATGAATCATTATTTTGATTATAATATGCTACAGATACAGCAGTTCTAGCTCCTGATGGTATTTCTAAAGTTGTATAAGGACTAGGATTAAGAAATCTTGTATCCCCTTCTAGTAAGCTTTTTTGAGGAAGCCATGCCCAATACTTTCCCTCAACTATATACTCTCCATACAATATAAATCTCCATATTCCTTCCTTTAACCCTTTAGCCCTAATAGTTATTAGTTCATCTCCATTAAGATAATCTGGAATAGAATAATTTACTGCCATTACAGTTCCTTCATAAATAAATTTTATGTCCTCTTTTGACTTTAGCTTTGGAGATATTTTCTCAATCACTTCCCCAGAAGGTGATATTATTGAAACAGATGCAACATTAGGCTTATTTAACCATATTTGAAAATTAATATTTTTCTGATTTTTATCTACTTTTAATTCTATAGTTGCACTATCTCCTGTTTTATTTATTATTCCTTCTGTATGAGTGTCTGTATCTCCCTCATTTCCAGTACTACCTATAGCTACTACTCCAATATGTCTTGATATTGCATTTATATATTCATCTATTGTCTCAAAACCAGTATGAGCCCCCATATTACTTCCACACGATACTAATATAGCTATTGGCTTTTTTAATTCAGTAGCCAATAATGATAGATATCTCAATGAAACAAGCATACCCACAGCATCATATCTATTTTCTCCTTTACTTGTAATTCCAGCTGTATGTATAACTGTTTCACTAGCTTCCTTTAACTTTACGACCACAATATCACAACCTGGTGCTGTTCCAATTACATCAGGATTTTTTCCTCTTGCTGCTGCTAATCCAGCAACCATTGTGCCATGACCATTTAAATCTCTACTAGGAACTATGCTATAAGGGTCACCTCCAGATTTCTGAAGTTTTATTGCTTCATTTATTTGTTCTTCTGTATATTCTGTTCCAAGCTTTAATCCATATACTTCTTTTCCTGAATCTATAGTTTGGTCCCATATTCTTAAGATTCTTGTGGTGTCATCTTCTTTTTGAAATTCTGTATTTAAATAATCTATTCCTGTATCCATTATTCCTAAAATAACTCCTCTTCCATTTAGTGGAAGATAAGGATTGTTGTGATAATACTCTGCATTACTGGCTTCTAAAGGAGTTATATCATTTAAAGTAAATATAGCTGGTGTTATATCAATAAATATATTTTTTATATAATCATATATCTCTGGTATCTTATTTATAGGTAAATATATTACCCCATAAGATTCACTTATTATTACTGCTGAAATCTTATCAATATTATTTAATTCTAAAAATCTATTTTTGTCTAAGTATTCAGTTAATATACCTATAATTTCTTCACTTTTAATCTCATCCTCAAAAAATGAACTAAGAACAGAATTTCTAAAAGTATTTTTTCTTGTCTTAATTATATTTAATGTTTTATAAAGTTCATTCATACTATTATATAAACAAACCTCTCCATAACCCCAGCTTGTATTTGGATATGTTATATCTCTTCTTTCTTTTTTAGAACCTATTATTAAAAAATATTTTAACCTCTCCCCATAAAGATAAGGGTCATTTCCTTTTAAAATTCCCCACTCCATCATTAATGCACTTATTCCTGATACATGAGGAGTTGCCATTGATGTTCCACTTTTAGTATCAAAAGATTTGTTTGGTATAGGAGCTGTTATCCCTTCTCCTGGTGCTACTAAATCAGGCTTAGCTTCTAAATATAGTGGATAAAGCCTTCCTCTACCACTAAAAGAAGATATAGACCTTGTTATATAATTATAGCTTCCAACAGATATTACATTAGGTACTGTTGCTGGTATTCCTAAAGTTCCATCTAAAGTAGGTTGAAGAAATTTAGTTTTTTTATTTAATATTTCAGATGTAGGTAGCCACATATCAAAAACACCTTCATACTCATTAATTACATTTAACTCAATTGTCCATACACCTGATAATATATAATTTCCATTTGATATAAGAGAAATTCCTACTTCTCCACTTATATCAAATGGTCTTGCCCCAGTATTATATATTTGATATTTATTTCCATATATAACTCCATCATAAAATCCATCTGCTACAACTATCTCTGATGTTGAAATTCCTGATGGAGTTGTAAGCCTTATTGAAACCTTTGGAAGTATTGATTTATATAAGTTAATTACTACTGCTGTCTCATCTCCTGCTACTTCAAATCTTACTATATTAGTTTTGTTAAGATTTCTACTTATATGATGTGCTGCATCTCCTTCATTTCCTGCTGCAATTACTATAGTAACTCTATCTAAGCTTGATATTGTACTTATATATTGTTCTAAAAGACTTGTTCCATTATGTGCTCCATCATTTGTACTCATGCTTATATTTATAACTAAAGGCTTATTTATTTCTATTGATTTATCAATTAAAAATTTTATACCCTTCATTAAATTTGTACTTAATGTAAATAATCCTCTCCCACTTTTAACCATCATTATAGAACTTTTAGGAGCAACTCCATAATATCTTTTATTTATATTTCCCCCTGCACAAGCTATTCCTGCTACATGAGTTCCATGCTCTACAATATCATAAGAAGGAACTATAGAATAAGGGTCTGAATTTTTTAAAGCTTCATTTATTTGTGATTTATTATATACTGCTCCATTTAAGCTTAAATCATAAATATACTCTATTCTTGTTGTTCCATCTTCATTTAAAAAAGCTGGATGAGTAAAATCTATTCCTGTATCAATAAATCCAATTACAATTCCATCACCTTGTAAATTAAATTCATTTCTAGCCCTATCTATACATGCTGCTTTATTACTTCCTTCATCTGACGCATATAAACTTTTAGGAAACTCTATATATTGTATATAAGAGCTTTTTGCTAAAGATATTATTTTATTAGCTTTTATATTTATTATTCCAAATCCATATCCTAAATCTTGAAGTGTTCCACCTAAACTTTCAACTAAATTTCTAACATTATTTACTTGCTCTCCATATAAAACTACAACCTCTATATCCTCATTTTCATCACTAGCAAAAGAAGATATGCTTATTTTTCCTAAAACTTCTTTAGGAACATTCTTTAATAAATTAATGGTATTTTCTATGGTTGCTATAACTCTCACTCCAAATCACATTAATACTTTAAATATATAAAAAAAGTGTGAAATTATTACTTTGTTTATTTTGTTCTAATATCTACAAATCAACACAAAGTAATAATTCACACTTTATAATTAATGAAAATTCCTAAACCTATTTTTGGCCTGGCAAGTTAAATTCTATTCTTTCTAGCTTAGCAATAATTTTTAAATTATTTAATTCTACTGTTTCAGTTCTTACTGAACCTTCATTGCTTATAAGTAAAACTCTTGAATTTCCTAATAATTTAATTTGTCTTATTATTCTTTTTTCTTTATATTCAATTAAAAATATTCCATTATTACTAACTTCTTTAACTAAATGTCCAAAAGCTAAGTCACCCTTCATTATTCTAAAGCCATACATATCATTATCTGCAATTTTTAAATACATTACTTTATCAACAGGAAAACCTTCTATTTTTCCTGAGTAATTTGGAAGTTCCTTATCTCCAAGAACATTATTTAAAGAGTAATCATAAATATTTACCTTCTTTAATACTGAAGAAAACGCCTCTGTCCATACTGCTGAAGTTTCTCCTAAGGTTTTTGGAGAAACCTTCTTATTTTCTTTTTCTCTAGCTTTTTCTTCTTTTCTTTCTTCCATTAAAGCTTCATCTGTTACCACCATGCTTACATCATTAAAATCTACATTAAGTAATTTTGATGCTCTTTCTATGAAATTTTCTTGAACTACTCTCTTTCCAATTTCAACTTCATTTATAAATTTATCTGAAACTCCAAGCTTCTTTGCTAATGCTTTTTGAGTTAGTCCAGACTTTAAACGTGCTTCTTTAATCTTTTCTCCAACTCTGCTCATTTATTTTTCTCTCCCTTTAGTGTCCACTAATTCTCTTTCTAAAATTAAGTGACTTATAAGTCTTTCAAAGGTCCAGTTAATAGATATAGGAGTTACAACAGCAAGTATTCCTCCTGTTATTATGTTTCTTACAGACTTTATGGTAGTTCTTAATTCATTTTGTCCATATCCATTAAATAATATAACCTTTTCCTCGGGCAAAGAAATTTCTTCACCTATTCCTTCTTTTTTATTTAATATATCTTTAATTTTCATAGAAGACATATTCTTTTCTATTTTTATAACTTTAAAATTTATTTTTTTAAGTTTTTTTATTTCTTCTTCTGAAAGACCATAAACTAAAACACATTTGCTTTTTAACATAATTTCACCACTTATTCAATTATTTCAGGCTCACTATAAGTTTCTCCAAATGTTTCAACTGTCATGCTTTTTATAACTTGGTCTTCATAAGGTCTATCTGAATAGTCAGTTTTTGTATTCACTATTTCATCAGCTACTTCCATACCTTCAATTACTTTTCCAAAAGATGCATATTGACCATCTAAATGTGGTGCATCTGCAACCATTATAAAGAATTGGCTTCCTGCTGAATTTGGATCCATAGTTCTAGCCATTGATAATACACCTTTAGTATGCTTTAATTCATTTTTAAATCCATTACGACTGAATTCTCCCTTAATTGAATATCCTGGGCCACCCATACCATTTCCTTCTGGGTCTCCCCCTTGAATCATAAATCCTGGAATTACTCTATGAAATATTAATCCATCATAGAATCCTTTGTTTATTAAATCAATAAAGTTGTTTACTGTGTTAGGTGCTATTTCTGGGTATAACTCAGCCTTAATAACTCCTCCATTTTCCATAGTTATTGTTACAATTGGATTTTTCATAATATTTTTCTCCTTTTTATGCTTTATTATAAATATATTGTTTTTATTATATCCTATTTATTATTTTTTATAAAGAAAAAGAGAGTATTGACTACATCTCTTTGTTTAATAATTGTTTGCTTATATCTATCATTCTCTGTTCTTTTAATGAATTATAGATTTCAATATTTCCCTTTTTATTACTATTATTAATAAGGTTTTGACTTTCAAGTCTTCTTTTTAGTTCTTTGCAAGTTCCAAAGCCTCCATCTATTACAGGAATCCCTTGCCCTACTGTTTCTTGAATAGCTTCTCTTACAAAAGGATAATGAGTGCACCCTAAAACTACTGACCCTATTTTTTGTCCCTTAAACTCACTAAACTTATCTTTTAGATAGCTCTTTAAATCATCACCATCTAAATCTCCTGATTCTATAAATTCAACTAATCCTGCACAAGGCATAGGAATAATTTCTTTTCCAGCTTTATATTTATTCATTAAATTATCAAACTTTTTTTCTCTTAAAGTCATAGGTGTAGCCATTATTATAATTGCTCCATCTCTGTTTAACTCTACTGCTGGTTTTAATGCTGGTTCTATACCTACTATTGGAACATCTTTAAAATCTCTTCTTAAATCAGCTACAGCTGCACTTGTTGCAGTATTGCAAGCTACTACAACAGCCTTGGCTCCCTTTTTTCTTAATAGCTTAAATGCATTATAAGTAAGTTCTTTTACATCATCTACATTTTTTACCCCATAAGGTGCATTTTTAGAATCTCCAAAGTATATATAATTTTCATTTGGCATAAGCTTTATTGCTTCTCTTAAAACACTTAAGCCACCTACACCTGAATCAAAAAAGCCTATAGGCATACTTTTGTTATCCAAGATATATCACTCCATTTTTTTCTTTTATTTCATAGTTATACATTAAATAAAATTCTATTTATATTTTATTACTTTAATGCTAATAAATCCATATATTTATGATACTTTATTCTATAAAATCTTAAATTTAAAAAATATTATTAAAGTTTATTTTTTTAAGTAAAATATATTATTATCTATTATGTATGATGTACCAAACATTTGATTATAAAGTTATTGACAGTAAAACTTCATTATAATAGAATTTTTTTAGGGAGTTACTAACATTATAAGCCAAATATTTTCTTATATTTGATGTATTCAGAAAGGATGTGAAAAGTGAAACTGTCTTATGAATAACATAAATTTTTTACATGACAGTTTTATAAGATTATGATTAAAGATTTAATTTATACTATTCCCCATGACAAACATACTAGTGAGGATATAAAAGCTATTTTACTAGCTCATCCTGAAATAAAATTTGTTTCATTTGTTGGTGTTGACTTATCTTGTAATGATACTGATGAAAAAATACCTGTGAAATTATTTCTTGAAGATTTAGAAACAATTTTACATGGTGTTGCAATTCAAACTGATGGTTCATCAGTTGTTCTTCCTGGAATAGCAACACTTAATAATGCTAAGGTTGATATGATTACTGACCTAGATAGCAAGTGGTTTGTAGATTATAACTATGACCATATAGATTTAGAAACTCAAAAACCTATTGGAACTTTAAGAATTCCTTGTTTCTTATATCATACAAATAAACCAGTAGACTCAAGACATATTTTAAAATCAGCAGTAACAAGCTTTAAAGATAATTTATGGAAAATTTTTTCTGATAAGCCAGAGGTTTTAGAAGCTTATGGAATAACTAAAGATGATATTGCTGAAATAAACATTACTTCTGCTACTGAACTTGAATTTTGGGTTAAAACACCTAATGACAAGGCTGAAGTAGAAGAGCTTTATACATCTGAAGTTTTACATGAACACTATTGGACTAGAACAAAAGGAAGTGTAAGAACTGCATTAGAAGAATCTTTACTTCTTATGGAAGCCTATGGCTTTGAACCAGAAATGGGACATAAAGAAGTAGGAGGAGTTAAAGCAAAACTTACTTCAAATGGTCAATTTACTCACATAATGGAGCAGATGGAAGTAGACTGGAAATTTTCTGATGCCCTTCAAGCTGCAGATAATGAATTATTCATAAAAATATTAATTCAAGAAACCTTTAGAAGAAATGGTCTTGAAGTTACATTTATGGCAAAACCAATGGAAGGAATAGCTGGTTCTGGTATGCATGTACATCTTGGTGTAAGCTTAAAACTTAAAGATGGTAATAGAATTAATTTATTCCATGCTACTAAGGAAGATTTCTTAAGTGCTATTGGATATGGTGCTTTAATGGGACTTCTTAAAAATTATGAAGTAATAAATCCATTTATATCATCAACAAATAATGCACTTAGAAGATTAAGACCTGGATTTGAAGCTCCAATATGTACTGTTACATCTTTAGGATTAAGTCCTTCAAATCCTTCAAGAAACAGGAGTATTCTTATTGGATTAATAAGAGACTTAGCAAATCCAAAGGCTACAAGATTTGAATTACGTTCTCCAAATCCACACTCAAATGTTTATATAGTTATGGCTGTATCTTATATGGCTATGCTTGATGGTATATTATATGCTGTAAACAATAATAAAACAGAAGAAGAGCTTTTAAAAGAATTATCAAAGCAAGCCGGTGAAGAAGCTGATTATCTTGAAAAGGATAGAGCATATAGAAGTGAAGAGGACGTATTTGAACACTTTACAGCTGAAGAAAGAAACAAATTATTTGGAAAAGCTCCTGCTACTGTTTATGAAAATTTAACAGCTTTAGATAAATATCCTGAAAAGTTAAATATTCTTAAAAAGGATAATGTTATGAATGATACTTTAATTAATAGTTTCAAAATAGCTACACTTCAAAGATGGTCTACTGAAATAACTAAGAGAGTTATTGGTGGATATATAAATGAAATTCGTTCATTTGTTCCTCTTCATTCTTTAGATAAAGCTTTAGACCTTGATATATCAAATTGGATGAAAATAAATGACCTAAGACATTACATCATGAAAGATACTTATACTTCTAAAGGATTATTCACTAAAATAAAAGAAGCTTTTAAAAACGAAAATTATTCAGAAGCATCTAAATACTATTTAGAACTTGAAGAAAAAATGGAAATTTTAAGAGAATTATATTCTTCTTATAAGAAAAACCTTTTAGATATTTAAACTAATATTTTAAAGTAAAAAATATTTCACAAATTAAAAGACGTAGAAGCATTAAATCCTACGTCTTTTATCATAAAAATATATAAGTTGCTTATTTATAAATTTAAGCTAATGCTGATTTTCTAATAGAATAACTATTATATCTTAAAGGAGTATTTTCTATGATATATTCTGCTTCTTTATAATTTTTTGCTTTGAAAACTATGGTCCAACCTTCTTTAGTGTGTTTTCCTGCACACATTAAATATCTGTCATCATAAGATTTGTTTAATCCATCTTTATCTATTATAAGACTTCTTACCTCACCTATAGTTTTAACATTTAATTTAACAAAAACATCACTTGTATTCATATTATTTAGCCCCCTTAATGCGAACATATGTTTATACGATTATTATAAAGAACTCTTGTTCGCATGTCAATATAATTTTGTATTTAATAAATATTAATTTTAGTATTTCTTTATTCCAATTTTATTATTCAAACTTGTTTCTTTTTTCATACCTTATTCCTTTAGTTATCCAAATTTCATCTTGATTTTCTTCTAATATTTTCATAAAAAAGTGGCTGCGCCACGCTCCCTTCGGGATATCAATTTTAAATTTTTTCTAAAAGCATAGGCATTTCATATATCCTATGCTTTTAAATTAACTT